>NZ_JBFTQB010000242.1:0-7380 GCF_056398785.1 Paenibacillus sp. 01T422
GGTCTGAGGAGGAACGGAGCACGTTGAATAAGTCAGAAGAAATGTTTGATATTTATGATGAGAAAATGAATTGGCTTGGACAAGCGCCACGCTCCGAAGTTCATGCGAAAGGTTTATGGCATGCTACTTTTCAATGCTGGATTGTAAGTCTGGCCAATGAGGACGCAGCGCTGCTGCTTCAGCTAAGACACCCAGACAAGGATCTGTTTCCGAATTTACTCGACATCTCTTGCGCTGGACACCTGGCGGCGGGGGAAACGGTTGAAGATGGCGCTCGCGAGCTGAAGGAAGAGCTGGGTTTGACCGTGGATTTCAATGAGCTGATACCTTGCGGACTGTTTGCGGAAGAAGATCTGATGTCCGATCATCTCATCGATCGTGAGTTTTGCCATGTCTTTATTTATCGCTGCGATCAACCTCTGGACAAGTATGTTCTACAAGCAGACGAGGTAACGGGTTTATTTGAAGTGAGTGCAGCGGGGTTAGAGCGTTTGGTGCATGGAGAAATCGAACAATTAGAGGCAGCGGGCTATAAAACAGGACAAAATGGACAACTTGAAGAAACGAGCTTGCTCGTGACACTGAAGGATTTGGTCCCGCATCCAGCCGCTTATTATGACCTTGTTTTTCAAACGCTAAAGAAAAATGCCCTGTACTAATGAAAAAGAACCGGATCGGTTAAGCCGACCGGTTCTCCAAAACATTCTAGACGAAGTATTTATTCGCTATGTAGGAGTAAACGATATAACCTGCGATAGAGAGTCCAAAACAAACAATTCCTAACGCAATTTTACGTTTAAACAACAGCAAGAATCCGGCACTAAAGGCCGATCCTATAACTAGCATTGCTACAAATGTGAGAATTCCCATCGTTCTTTATCTCCCTACCCTTTGTTTACGTAATCACGTACCATGTCCTCGGTTACATAAGAACGTAGAGGAGAAATACCTTCTTTGGTGTGGGCGATGATTTGAGCCGTAACCGCATTGATTGCATCAACGGTAAACGGAAGCCCGCTTTTGCACAGCTCTACAGCTGCATCAATTGCACTTTCGCGCTGCGCATCAAGTTCTGCAAAGCGCACAAGGTGCAGATGCTGAGCAGTCGAATGTTTGGTTATTGCTTCGTGTACATTCATCTTCAAGTTCTCCCTTTCGTGACCAGATATTCCTTCAGTATACACGATTGAGTGGGTCAGGAACAGTTTTTACAGGCGGAATTCCGAATAATAATCGACAAATATCCAGATATTTCGGAGAGAAAGGTTTGAACCCATTTCAAAGTGTACAGAGAAAGTGATTTGAAGACTTATTGACAGCTCGGAGTGAATGAAATGAAGATTTTACCGATTGAGTCGGTGCTCCCGCAATTGAAAGAGGCATTGCGAACCCATGCGTGCGCAGTGCTGGTCGCTCAGCCGGGTGCCGGGAAAACAACGCAAGTGCCGCTTGCTCTTCTGCAAGAAACATGGCTGAATAACCAGAAGATCTTAATGCTGGAGCCAAGGAGATTGGCAGCCCGCGCTGCGGCGCGGTATATGTCGCGACTGATGGGTGAAGCTGTTGGACAGACCACCGGATATCGCGTGAAAAATGATACCTGTGTCGGCCCCAACACACGGATTGAAGTCATCACGGAGGGAGTTCTTACCCGTATGCTTCAAACAGACCCTGCTTTGGAAGGGGTAGGGATTGTTATTTTTGATGAGTTCCATGAGCGCAGCCTTCATGCAGACTTGGGCTTGGCGCTGAGCCGACAATCCCAAACACTTCTGCGGGAAGACCTAAGAATTCTCATCATGTCTGCGACAATTGAGGCAGAGCCTGTAGCAAACATGCTGGATCAGGCTCCGATTATTCAGAGTGAAGGGCGCGCTTATCCCGTAACAACGCATTACTTGAATATGAAACAAGAGGAAAAACTAGAAATTACGGTCGTCAAAAGCATTCGCCAAGCCTTACAAATGGATGAAGGCAGCTTGCTCGTATTTCTTCCGGGTGCAGCAGAGATCCATCGTGTGGCGGGCAGTCTTGCGGCGCTGCAGCTAGGTAAAGAGGTGGAAATCGCACCTCTTTATGGGAATCTGGCGCAGGAAGCGCAGGATCGCGCCTTGGCGCCAAGCCTGCCAGGACACCGGAAGGTCGTGCTCGCGACCTCGATCGCCGAGACCTCCTTAACCGTCGAAGGGGTCACGGTTGTGATCGACAGCGGCCTCATGCGGGTGCCGCGCTTTTCACCACGCACCGGCATGACCCGCCTAACGACGGTGCCCGTGTCCGCAGCCTCTGCCGATCAGCGCAGAGGCCGGGCCGGCCGTCTCGGTCCAGGCGTGTGTTACCGCCTGTGGACCGAGACCGAGCAGCGGCAGCTAGCGCCAAGCTCCACGCCAGAGATCCGCGAAGCGGATCTGGCGCCGCTTGCGCTCGAGCTGGCCGCCTGGGGCGTGGCAGACCCAGCGGAGCTGGTCTGGCTGGACCTGCCGCCTGCTGCTGCTTATCAGCAGGCGCGGGAACTGCTCGTGCAGCTAGGAGCGCTGCACGAGGACGGTGGCCTAACACCGCACGGGAAGCGTGTGGCGGCGTTAGGCCTGCACCCGCGGCTTGCGCACATGGTGCTGCAAGCTATGCCGCTTAAGCTCGGCGCGCTGGCGTGCGAGCTTGCCGTAATGCTGAGCGAGCGCGACATTCTGGCGGGCGCTCGGGGCCGAGATGCGGATGTACGCACCCGCATCGAAGTGCTTTGGCGCGCTGCGCAGGGCGAGCAGCGCGCGGACGTTGACTTTGGCTTATGCCGCCGGATTACGGCGGAGGCCAAAGGGTTGATGCAGTCGCTCGGCATTCGGCCGAGCGAGCAGCGGGCATCGGCGAGCGGCTTGCTGCTCGCCTTCGCCTACCCCGATCGCGTCGCGCAGCGGCGATCGACAGGGCGGTTCTTGCTCAGCAGCGGGCGTGGCGCCGTGCTGCCTGAGCTGCAGGAGCTCTCGAATGAGCGATATCTCGTCGCAGCTGAGCTGGATGACAACGGGGCAGAAAGTCGCATTTTTCTAGCGGCCCCTGTGCAGGAAGAAGATCTGTTGCAAGCCTTCGGAGATCGCCTCGTACAGGAACAGGAAGTGCTTTGGGATTCCGGTGCTGGTGCCGTTAAAGCTAGGCAGCGCATACGGTTAGGCGCAATTATACTTAAAGAGAAGCCCCTGCAGGAGCCTAACCCCGATCTGCTTGTACAAGCTTTGATTACCGGTATTCGATCTGAATCGCTTGATCTGCTCCCGTGGAGTCGTAGCGCACGTCAGCTGCAAGAGCGAGTTGTTTTCCTTCATCACAGTCATGCAGGTGAATGGCCGGATATGCGCGAGGAAGCACTGCTGGAGGCGCTAGAAGATTGGTTAGCGCCGCATCTATACGGGATGACAAGTAAGGGTGCTCTTGGACGGCTTAACTTGACAAATATATTAGAGGAAATGCTAACATGGGAGCAGCGGCGATGGTTGGATGATTGGGCGCCAACTCATATTCAGGTACCTAGCGGTTCGCGTATTCCCGTTGATTATAGCGTGGCAGCATCGCCGACATTGTCTGTGCGTCTGCAAGAAATGTTCGGTTTGGCTGACACCCCGCGAGTTGCCAAAGGGCGGGTTCCGCTTACCTTGCATTTGTTATCACCGGCACAACGTCCCGTTCAGGTGACGAAGGATTTGGCGAGCTTTTGGCGGGAGGCTTATTTCGAGGTTAAAAAAGATCTCAAAGGCCGTTACCCGAAGCATTACTGGCCCGATGATCCGATGGCCGCTATGCCGACCAATCGGGCGAAATCGCGAATTTGACTTATTTGGCACAAGTGTGCCTTGAAGGGAACTGAGTGATCCATGACCATTCACTCCGAATCGGAGGAAATCGTCATCTACATAACGGCTGGCTTTGCAACGGCGCCTGATTTTTTGGACAGGTGTGGCGCTGCTCTTGCGGCCTGCTTTGAAGAGGCGGGTGCGCGTGCCCGTGTTGTTATTCATTTTCCGTATGGAGATTGGAGTCGGCAGCGCCAAAAGCAGCTTCGCGAAATTACAAGCGATCTATGGACTAATGCCCACAATAAGCCTTCCCGCTATGGTGGCAAAAACTTAACAAAGCTGATCACAGACCACTTGCGCCCAGGGCAGACCTTGCTTTTAGTCGGACACAGTGCAGGTGCTGTGGCATCTGTTCAAGCGGCAGGAGCTTTGATGAAGGCGGGCATCCCCGTTCTTGGAGTGATCCAAATTGGATCGCCTAAATGTGCGATTCCTCCAGAATTGAAGGATCGTGTATTATATTTAAATGGGATCAATCAAATGGACCAAAAGGTGGACCCGATTCCGCGACTAGGCACTTGGGGAGGCTGGATCAAGTCTCGTTATGGCGTATTGCGCTGGCATGGTTTGAAGCATGCACCAATTCATAGGAAAACCTTGCCGATGATTGGCGGGCATGCCGATTATTTTCGAGATCACAACCCCTATATCTGGCTGGATACAACGAATCTGCAAACGACGATTGCTTCAATTTGGTCGTGGTTGACACAACGGCAGGAACATTTTATAGAAAAGGAAGATGAAGATGATTAGCATTATAAAAGCAAATATGGAATACAGCAAAGCGGAGGGATACCTTGGCCATGTTCAGTTCAGCGTAGAGGGGCACGAGCATCCTTATGAAATTACGCTGCAAAGCATGCGCAACAAGGACGATTGGAGTTATGCTCTGAATTTTCTGAGTGAATCGGGTAAAGAAGAGGATATTGAAGCAGTTGAAGAGCTTTTGGAAGAAGACGAGTGGTTCGATCTGCTAGTGAATGCGGGACTTCAGGTTCTAGAGAAATAGTTGGGATGATGGACGCAGGCATGAAGGGGAGATGATGAGCTTGGATTCATCGAATGATTCTGGGGTCAAACAGGTGCTGAAGGCGAGTTACGACCAGCAGGCTAGACAGCGAAACGGGGAGACGATGCAGTCTTGGAAGTTAGATGAGCTGAGTGGTTTCCTAGCAAGATTGGAAAAGGGTGGCGGCAGTAAGCGCGTGTTAGATCTTGGCAGTGGTCCGGGTCATCAAGCTGACTATTTGCGGGAACACGGCTGCGAGGTGGTGTGCATCGATTTGTCTGAAGAGATGGTGGCCATTTGTCGTGAAAAAGGACTCGAAGCCTACGCCATGGATTTCTTTGCCTTGGATCTGCAGCCAGCGTCTTTTGATGCGGTTTGGTCAATGAATACACTGCTGCATGTACCGAAAGATAACCTTCTGGAAGTGCTCAGGAACGTTGAGAGCGTGCTGAAGCCTGACGGTTTCTTCTATTTGGGACTCTATGGAGGGTATGAAAGCGAAGGGATTTGGGAGAACGACTCCTATAGGCCGCAAAGGTTTTTTGCTTTTTATGAGGATGCGCATATTCAGAAGAAGGTGAGCGAGGTGTTCGATATCGAGCGCTTCAACGTGCTTCAAATGCCGGAAATGCAGCCCGATTATCAGTCGATTATCGCGAAGAAGTTGAAACATCTAAACCCGTGATTTCACGGGTTTTTTGTTGAGTAGATGGATTACTAGTCATTAACGCCGATTACTCCTGCTATTTTCCTCGGCTAACCCACTGTAGCTCAAATAGCTGTACATTCTCCTTCTAATTTCAACTAATTCAGGGAATTTAATCCACTAGTGGCGATATAAAGGTAGTTTCTGCAGCTATTTCATTCCCAGCATCGATGTTGCTTGGATTAACGCCAGATATTCCTTCTATTCAATCTGAGGCACCGTCCAAGTTAGAGAGTACTTGAGTCACAACTTTGGATCGCTAACCCTCCATGCTTCGTGACTACCTCTTACTTCGTCTCAAGCTAGTCTCAACGGAATTCTCGCCAGGTTCTTTGTAATTTGTTTTGAGCTGATGGGGCGGAAGTTGGCAATATGGTGAATAGAGCGATGAGACGGTGCAGGAATGGTAAAGTAGCTAACACAGCATGACGGAGTTCAATCCGTCCTACCAGCAGTGTTTCCTCACAATATGTACATACAAGTTAAGCGAATGTTATAATACGTTCAGAATCAAACGCCTGAGGTGAAACCGAAACATGAAAGAAAAGCAAATGCCGAAATACTTGCAGCTTAAACAGGAAATTTTAACGTGGCTTCACACGGGGAGACTCAAACCGAACGATCAAATGCCGTCGGAAAACGAAATTGCTGAACAATTTCAGATGAGTMGTCAAACGGTACGCCAGACGTTTGGCGAACTTGAGCAAGAGGGCTGGTTGTACCGGATGCAAGGAAAAGGAACGTTCGTCTCTACACCCCAAACGCAAAAAGGCCGTGATGTGCAGACGATTGGCATCCTGACCACGTATATATCCGATTACATTTTTCCTCATATCGTGAGAGGGGCGGAATCGGCTTTACGTGCAAGAGGTTACAGACTTGTCTTGTCGTCAACAGACAATGATAAGAATAAGGAAAAAGAAAGTTTGACGATGATGCTAAGCCAGCCCCTAAGCGGGTTGATTATAGAGCCTACGAAAAGCGCGGAAGGCAATCCGAATCTCAACTATTATCTTTCGCTCGACTATCAGCATATTCCGTATTTGATGATCAATGAATGCTATCCAGAGGTGAACTGTCCGTCTTTAGTCGTAGACGATGAAGAGGGCGGCTTCAAGGCGGCGCAGCATCTGATCGAGCTGGGTCATCGCAAGATTGCCGGATTCTTCAAGACGGATGACTTGCAGGGGATTAATCGCCTGAAAGGATTTATTCGCGCCCATCACCATTACCAGGTTCCATTATTGCCGGAGCTCGTCATCCACTACACAACAGAAGAAAAAAGGCAGAAGCCTTACGAGCACGCGCTCTCATTGTTAGGCGATGAGGACGAGCGTCCAACCGCTTTCGTCTGCTATAACGATGAGTTGGCTGTCCATTTACTTGAAGCTGTACGTACATTAGGCCTTCAAGTGCCTCAAGATGTCTCGTTAGTGGGGTTCGACGACTCCTCATTAGCGATGGCGACTGAGGTGAAATTAACGACACTTTCGCATCCCAAAACGGAGTTAGGCACAGACGCTGCTGAGCTTTTGATTGATATGATTGAGAATAAGYGAGTAACAGGAAGAGAGACAGGTAAAATCTATAAGCCTGAACTCATTGTCAGGGAATCTACGATCCGCCTTTCTGGTGGAGAAATTTAATCTAGCCAACTTGTACGTACAAGTGTTATACTGGACATAGAGATTGGAAAATCGAAGGAGGTTCTCTATGTCTAAGAAGTATGCAATTGGCGTTGACTATGGCACGGAATCCGGACGCGCCGTTCTCGTTGATTTGAGTGACGGCACAGAGGTTGCAGATCATGTGACCCC
>NZ_JBFTQB010000243.1:0-10623 GCF_056398785.1 Paenibacillus sp. 01T422
GCGGCTTGACCGCGGAATATTTGAATAAATCGACGACAAGACTGCAAGCGGCGGTTATGTCTCTGAGGTTAAAAGGCTTGGAGTCCGAGGCGCTTGCATTTAGTGGGACTGCGAACTTCAAGGATGCTAGTGGCGTTTCCAAGGAGAATCAAGCGATTCTTGGCTATTTGAAAGCGAATCCAGCTCTAGGTTGGCAGGGAACAGGCGTCGATACGTTCGAACCTATGGCTGGTATCACAGCACAGCAGTATTACAAAGTTTTGCTGGAGTCTCTTGGCTACGGGCAAGGCACTGATTTCCAGTACGATGATGTCATTGCTTTTGCAGCCAAAAATGGCTTGTCCAAGATTGCTAGCGTGAAATCATTCAAGAACCTACATATAGCGACCGCTACTCTCGAGGCGTTAAAAGCGCCAATCAAAGGATCGACCAAAACACTGGCGGTAGACCTAAGCGACAAGGGTAAAATTAGTGCGAGCAAGCTTAGTGTGCTCGAAACTCCGGCACTTAGCTTGAAGATGAGCGATGCTTTAGGCAGCTATTTAACAGATTCCAAGGGAATGACCTTATACTATTTTACCAAAGATGTAGCGGATGTTAATTCTTGCGTAGAGGCTTGTTTGACGAACTGGCCGATCGTAAGTGCCAACAATTTTACTGTTCCAACTGAGTTCAGTGCGGCAGACTTCGGGGTTTTCACACGTGCTGACGGCAAAGATCAACTCACTTACAAAGGGTGGCCGCTGTATTACTTCGCGAAAGATCAGAAAGCGGGCGACACGATTGGCGATAATGTAGGCAAGGTCTGGTTCGTTATTAAGCCATCGAATGGTGGAATCGCGCTAGGCACGAAGGTCGATCTTGGCAATTATTTGACCGATGCTAGCGGCATGGCAATGTATTACTATGATAAAGACACGAAAGGCGTAAGCAATTGTTCAGGCAAATGCCTGGAGAAATGGCCGCTTTTCTACTCGAATGCTATTTCTGCACCTACGGGTGTGAACTCGGCTGATTTCGGTACGTTGGTTCGCGCGGACGGTAGTCTGCAAACGACTTACAAAGGATTCCCGCTTTACTACTGGGTAGATGACAAGAAAATGGGCGATACAACAGGACAGGACGTTGGTCATGTCTGGTACGTGATTGATCCTGCGAAATTCAGTGGGACAACAGCTGTGAATACCTCAGTAAAAACAAGTAAATCCGATGCGCTGGGCACCTACTTAGTCGATCAAAATGGCATGGCCCTGTACTTGTTTACCAAAGATAAGGCTGACCCGAATTCCTGCGTAGGTCCTTGTTTGGTAAACTGGCCAATCTTCTACGACGAGAACCTGACGGTTTCTGCGGATCTTGCGGCAAGTGATTTCGGTGTTCTTACACGAGCTGACGGTAAAAAGCAAAGCACCTACAAAGGCTGGCCGCTTTACTACTGGGTGAAAGACCATCTCCCTGGTGAAACGACAGGTCAAAATGTAGGCAAGGTCTGGTTCGTTCTCGATCCGACCAAAACAGAAGCAAGATAACCACACAGCTTTCGAGATATCCCGCCCCGGCATGCTGGCAAGCTCAGCAATGCCGGGGTTTTCTTTTTCTATAAATCTATTGCCAAGACAACATGACGGAGATAAGGTAGTAGTATTAACTTTATTTCGACTCGGAGTGTGCCGAATATGCGAAATCGAACGGATGCGGAACTCATGAAGTTGGTCTTGAGTAAGCACCATCCTGCGCTCGAAGAACTTTATGATCGTTATGCGAAGCTTGTGTATTCCTTTGCGCTGAAGTCACTGAAGGAAGAACAGGCGGCGAGAGAAATTGTTCAGCTTGTTTTTACACGTCTCTGGACGACGGAGAAGGGCTATGACGCAAGCAAAGGCGGATATGTGAACTGGATTATTACCGTTACGCGAAATATAACAATTGATTATTTGAGGAAGAAACGTAGACTTGAGCAAGTGGTCCGTTTTGAACCTAGAGAATGGGAACATTCCCTTGTATCTGATGCGCCAGATCCCGAATCCGTGATCTCACGCAAGTGGATCGGGGAGCAAATTCACGAGGCGTATGTGCATCTGTCCGAGAGCCAGATCCAATTGATCGATATGATGTATTGGCAAGGTTATTCTTTAAGCGAGATTGCCACTCAAACGAATGAACCGGTAGGCACGATCAAAAGCCGCTTGCATCAATGTTTAAAAATACTTCGGAAGCATCTGACATCACTGAGGGAGGGATGACGTCATGAAAGAACATGAAACTGTCGATTGCAATGACTTGGTCAACTATTTGACTGGCGATTGCACAGAGTTAGAACGCGCAGCTTTCGAGCGGCATCTGCGAACTTGTGCCAGTTGCCGCGAAGAATTAAGGGACTTGCAGGATGTTTGGCAGGCGTTGCCTTTTGAAATGGAAGAAGTAGAGTTGCCGCCAGATTTGAAGCAGCAAGTCATGCAGTCCATTCTGCCACCACCAGCTAAGCTGAAGCCGATAACAAATAAGAAGAAACGTTCATTCAAGTGGATATACGGGTTGTCTGCCGCGATTATTTTAGGGCTGGCTGTCGGTATTTGGTGGAATAATCAACCGAAGAATTCAGCGCTTTCAGCGAATCCGGGCCTAAGTGAGCCTGCGGAAATCATGCATACTTTCCAATTAAAGTCTGTTGAAAGTACAATGCCAACAGCCTCAGGGACGGCATGGGTGCTTCAGAATGGGGATGTCCACAACGTGGTCATTAATTTGCAAGGTCTTCAGGAGACCAAAGGAGACACTGCGTACCAGGTTTGGTTTAATCGGAACGGAAAACGGTATAACTGCGGAACGCTCCGCGTTGATGAGAAAGGCACAGGCGTGCTGACTTACAGCATTCCAGTGAAGGGCAAGGACTTCCAAATCGACTCCTTCGGCGTTACGCTTGAACCCGATCCTAATGGGCTGCAGCCGCGCGGGAAGAAAGTTTTGGGCACTTCCTAAATGGATGGAAACGAACACGCTACCTGTGGAGTATGATCACAGTGCAGTGTGTTCGTTTTTTTGTGTATGTGTGCGGGGCCGGAGCAATGGGAACTACGGGGCGTTATTTCACGGGAAATAACCCTATGAGCCTGCTAAGAGGAACTGTGGTCTCTTATTTCGTCATTATAGGCGGGAATTGGGCAAATTCGCTGGAATAAGAGCCTGTAGTTCCCATCCTGATGAGGAATCGCCACTTTTCACCTTAATAGCGCACTATAGTTCCCTAAATGAGGATGGTCTCAACAATCCCAGCGCCGACTGTTGAACGTATTTCCCCGGCGAAAGCCCAAGTATGTAGAAGCCGGGAATTCCTTGACAAGACGAGGCAAATTACAGATGATGGCTATCATGATGCCAAGGTGAGCCTCGGCGGAATCTTTTCCAGTAAGGAGATTGATACTGTGTTGTTATCCATATTGATATTTATCGTTGCAGGACTTGCAGAAATAGGCGGAGGTTATCTGGTTTGGTTGTGGCTGCGGGAATCCAAGCCTATGTGGTACGGTATCGTGGGAAGCATCATCCTCATCGTATATGGAATAATCCCAACTTTGCAGAGCTTCCCCTCGTTCGGGCGGGTGTATGCCGCTTATGGCGGAGTATTCATCATCCTTGCCGTGTTATGGGGTTGGGTCATCGACAAAAAAACACCTGACCTTTACGACTGGACCGGAGCCGTTGTATGTGTCATAGGTGTTTCTATCATGCTATGGGCACCTCGAGGTTAGGGGGAGACTTAGGTCGTTACGCAATAATCTTCAACCACAAATATAGACCAAGTAAAGTGATGAGCAGAGTTGGGACTGTAAGGACGATGCCGATTCTAAAATAAGTGCCCCACGTGATCGTTACCCCTTTTTTCGAGAGAACATGGAGCCAAAGCAGTGTAGCCAGCGACCCGATCGGTGTCATTTTAGGTCCCAAATCAGAGCCAATCACGTTGGCATAAATGAGAGCTTCGCGAATCACACCTTCAGTCCCCGTGCCATGAATGGCCAATGCGCCAATCAATACGGTCGGCAAATTATTCATAATCGAAGAGAGGATGGCTGACAGGAACCCCATGCCTACAGAGGCGGCCAACAGACCATGCCCCGAGATGACTTCAATCAATTCTCCCAATGCATCGGTTAAGCCAGCGTTTTTTAAGCCATACACAACGACATACATACCTATTGAGAAAATAACGATAGCCCATGGAGCGTCTTTGACGATCTGCTTCGTTTGGATGGCTTCACTGCTGCGGGCGAGCAGTATGAATACGAGCGCAGCGATTCCTACTATGAAGGAAACAGGGATTTTGACGAAACCACTGGCCAAATAGGCCGCTAGCAGGACCCCTAGAATGACCCAGGACAGCCGGAAAAGTCGAAGATCTTTAATAGCGGCTGATGGATGCTTGAGATGAGTCCCGTCATAATTCGCAGGAATATCTTTTCTGAAATAGAGATAGAGCACTAGCAGGCTTGCGCCTAATGAAAAGAGGCTAGTGACGAACATGCGACTCGCATAAGTGGTAAAGTCAATATTGAAGAAATCGGCTGAAACGATATTCACCAAGTTACTGACAACGAATGGAATGGAAGTTGTATCCGCGATAAATCCGCTTGCCATGATGAAGGGGAGAATCATTTTATCCGGAAATTTCAAAGCCCGAACCATCGCCAGAACGATAGGCGTCAAGATGAGCGCAGCGCCGTCATTGGCGAAGAAAGCCGAAACCGCGGCTCCCAGCAGGATGACGTAGATGAACATGCGTTTGCCGTTGCCTTTGGCCATTCGCGCCATATGCAGGGCTGCCCATTCAAAGAACCCTATGTTATCTAGGATTAGGGAAATCAGAATAATGCCGACAAAAGCCAATGTCGCATTCCAAACGATCCCTGTTACTGTGGCGACATCCTGCAGGGAAACAACCTGCAAAAGCAGCGCCAATATAGCGCCTGCCGAAGCGGAGTATCCAATATTTAGCCCCCGTGGCTGCCAGATGACGAATGTAATTGTAAGTAAAAAAATAAAGACTGCCAAATAAATCATGTGTTCCCCCCGACTCGGATTTCTTCAACATTTTCATAGTTCCTCTACCATTTGTCAATGCTTAAATCAAAGATTTGATGAAGGGTGGCAAACCGTACCTTTCTATCGAAGTAGTGTGTTAAAATGATGTATCTTATTTTCGAGGTGCAGATTATGTCCAAAGAACGATTGCCCAAAGGGGTCTACGAGCAGCTAGCTTTATTTCGATATCAGATCCGGAAGTTTATTCATTTCAGTGAGTCAGCAGCAAGAGCRCATGGGCTCACCCCGCAAAATCATCAACTGATGCTGGCGATTATGGGATTCCCGGGACGAGATTACGCAACACCGAAGGAGCTTGCCGAACGTTTGCAAGTTACGCCGCACGCCTGTGTGGAATTGATTAACCGTTGTGAACAGCTTCAATTGGTGTACCGCGTGCCTAATCCGGATGACGGGCGGAGCATATTTATTCGATTGTCGGAGTCCGGCATGCGCATATTGGAAGACCTTTCAGAGATTCACATGAATGAATTGAAAAATATTGGGCTTTTGGAATTCCCTGAAGATGATAATTAATGTCATATAATATAACACTAGTTTTAGTTACGGAAATTAATTTCGGAAAAATAGGCATTTAAATGTTATGTAAATTAACATAATCACTTGATTTTTATCGCAGTACGATATATATTTTGTTATAAGTAAGGATATCTCGTTTGCGACCATGTCACTTTTCTTGCATTTTCACAAAATCAACTCGTGCACCCTGCACGTTAACGCTGGTGAACCAACATGACAACAAACAAAGTGAAAAGCGTCTGTCCCTATTGCGGTGTCGGCTGCGGAATTGTGCTTGAGGTATCTGGCAACCGTGTGCTCAAAGTGACAGGTGATAAAGAGCATCCAACCAATTTTGGCCGTCTGTGTACCAAAGGCAATACTTGTGCGCAAGCGATCGCAGAGTCTGGACGGATGGAATACGCATATAAACGTCTCGCGCGCAAGAAAGAGCCTGTCCAAACCGGGATGGCTGATGTCATCAAGGAGACAGCACAGCGGTTGCGGTCTATTGTTGACAAGTACGGCCCGGATGCTATGTCTTTCTATGTGTCAGGTCAAATGTCGCTGGAAGCCCAATACTTGGTTAATAAGCTGGCTAAAGGCTACATCCGAACGAATAATATTGAATCCAACTCCCGCTTATGCATGGCTAGCGCAGGCAGCGGCTACAAGTTGTCGCTGGGTGCGGATGGTCCGCCAGGATCGTATCAGGACATGGATCGCACGGATTTGTTTTTCGTTATTGGTGCTAATATGGCTGATTGCCATCCCATTCTTTTTCTTCGCATGATGGATCGGGTGAAGGCGGGAGCTAAGCTGATTGTGGTGGACCCTCGCCGTAACGCGACAGCAGACAAAGCGGGGCTTTATATGCAGATTAAGCCAGGGACTGATCTTGCGCTTCTGAATGGTCTCCTGCACCTGCTTGTTAAGAACGGCCACACGGATCCGGCTTTTATAGCGGAATTCACGTCAGGCTGGGAGAGTATGCCGGGATTCCTTGAAGACTACGCGCCAGATAAAGTTTCTGACCTAACTGGCATCCCTGAAGATGACATCCGCAAAGCGGCATTATGGATTGGCGAGTCGCCGGAATGGATAACGTGCTGGACGATGGGGCTGAACCAGAGTACCCACGGAACTTGGCATACCAACGCGATCTGCAACCTGCACTTGGCAACAGGTGCAATATGCCGCCCAGGGAGTGGACCCTTCTCCCTTACGGGTCAACCCAATGCCATGGGAGGCCGAGAGATGGGGTACATGGGACCTGGCTTGCCAGGGCAGCGATCCGTGCTGGCCCCAGCGGACAGGGATTTCATCGAAGACATGTGGGACGTCCCGAGAGGAACATTGAAGACCGAAGTAGGCACAGGCACGGTGTCGATGTTCGAAAGCATGAAAGCTGGAGATATCAAAGCGTGCTGGATTATTTGCACGAATCCGGTTGCCACGGTACCTAACCGCAAGAATGTAATTGCTGGCCTTGAAGCCGCCGAGCTCGTCATTGCGCAGGATGCCTTCTATGAGACAGAGACGAATCCATATGCGGACATCCTGCTTCCCGGCGCCTTATGGGCGGAGGCCGAGGGTGTAATGATCAACTCCGAGCGGAATTTAACGCTGATGGAGAAGGCAGTTGAGCCGCCAGGCGAAGCCATGGCAGATTGGCAGATCATCGCCAAGATTGCATGCGAGATGGGGTATTCGGGTGCATTCACTTACGCGTCCTCGGCGGAAGTGTATATCAATGGCATACCATGACGAAAACGGGGAAAATACCGACGCTGAATAAGCTGAACCCCGGTCCGTTCCTCGAAATTCACCCGGAGGATGCCGAGTCGCTTGGCGCCAAAGAAAGAGACAACATTGAAGTTCGCTCGCGTCGCGGACTTGCCATTCTGCCTGCGGTCATTACCGATCGCGTGAGGCCGGGGAACTGCTTCGCTCCTTTTCATTGGAATGATGTGTTCGGAGAGAAGTTGGCTATTAACGAGATAACAAGCGATGCGGTTGATGGCATTTCCTTTCAACCGGAGTTAAAGTATTGCGCTGTTTCATTAGTTAAACARAAGGAGGAAGTGAAGATGGCTACAATGGCACCTCTAGATGCGCTTGCAACGATGCTCGGCATTCAATCATCCCCCTCAATGACGCTGGATAGTCATGAGAAGATGTATCTTTCCGGATTTTTGACAAGTCTCAGAGCGGAAGACTCGCGCCAAGTGCCAGGTATTCCTGTTCTGCCTCCTACAGCCCCTTTGGAGGCATCCAAACGGTATTGGCTGGACGGCATGCTGGCTGGTATGTTTTCTCGCACTTACCTTCCTGAAACAATAGCGCTACCTGTGATAACACCGGAAATCAAGCAAGAAGTGAAAGCAGCTGCAGCAACGCAGTCTGACAAAGTGTCTGTGACGATATTGTGGGCTTCGCAAACAGGGAATGCCGAAGGTGTTGCTATCCAATGCGCACAGAAATTGCAAGAAGCTGGATACAACGTGCGTCTCATGAACATGAATGCCTATTCAATGGCTGATTTGAGCTCGGAACGTTATGTTTTCTTCCTGGTCAGCACGTTCGGTGCCGGTGATCCGCCAGATAACGGCGAAAGCTTCTGGAACGCGCTAAAAGGCGATGCGATGACACGCCTTCCGGAGCTGCATTACTCCGTTCTAGCCTTCGGGGACTCCAACTATGATCTGTTTTGCGGCTTTGGGCGCAATTTGGATGCGCGCTTGGAGCAGTTGGGAGCTAAGCGTCTTAACGGGCGCGTGGATTGTGATACGGATTACGAAGATCAGGCTGCAGCGTGGATGAAAACCGTTGTGACAAAACTGAGCGAACCGGTTACGGTGGTCACGGAAACCCCAATTACCTACGACCGCAATCATCCATTAACTACACGTGTTGTTAAGAGTCGGCTTTTGAATGGTGAGGGTTCCGAGAAAGAAACTCGTCATTATGTGTTTGATCTCACGGGCAGTCGCATGCCTTACGAGGCAGGAGATGCACTGGGTGTATGGCCAACCAATGATCCGAAGATTGTCGCTAATATTTTGGAAACCATTAAGTTAGATCCATCGACACAGGTAACTGTAAAAGACAAAGGTCAAATGACAGTAACCGAGGCGCTTCGCCGCCACTTCGAAATTGCCAGGGTTACTCCGGCCATCCTAGCGTTCATTCAGKAGCGAGCTAATAGCGAAACGCTAGGTAACTTGTTGACAAATAAAGCGGAATTAAAAAGTTGGCTTTGGGGACGTCAATTGGTTGACGTGTTACAAGCTTATCCGATGAGTAAGGCCGTCCCTGCGGAGGAGCTTCTGCAAGTGTTAAAACCGCTGCAGCCCCGCCTATATTCCATCTCCTCAAGTCCCAAAGCGAAACCTGATGAAGTTCACATTACCGTATCAACCGTTCGTTATGAAATGGATGGCAAACCGCGGACCGGCGTTTGTTCCGGTTTCTTGGCAGATCGCGTCCAAGACGAGGGGGAGGTTGGGCTCTTTATCCAAAAGTCCGCTCACTTCAGACCGCCAGCCAATCCGGGCGCCTCAATGATCATGATTGGGCCGGGCACAGGGATTGGGCCTTTCCGGGGTTTTCTTCAAGAGCGTCAGGCGACTGGGGCCACAGGGAAGAATTGGCTCATTTTCGGGGAACAACGTGCGGATTGTGATTTCTACTTCAAAGAGGAGCTGGAGTCCATGCAGCAAGAGGGAACGCTGCACCGGCTAGATACCGCCTTCTCCCGGGATCAGGAGGAGAAAATCTACGTCCAGCATCGCATGCAGGAGCATGGAGCAGAGCTGTGGGCATGGCTTAAGGATGGCGCTCACTTCTATATCTGCGGGGATGCCAGCTCGATGGCCAAAGAGGTCGATGCTATGCTGAAGCAAATTATTCAGCAGCATAGCGGCATGAACGCGAGTGAAACCGAGAGCTATGTGAAAGAAATGTCGCGTACCAAACGATATGCGAAAGATGTCTATTAAGTTTCAAATAGAACGCGCCCTGTCTGGGAGAGATTATATCCTTGAATGGGGCGTAGTTCGTTATGGAAAACCTCGGATTGYAGCACTTCTTTTACGCGCTCAATCCATGCCAGATTCTCTGGTTTCTTCAGCATAACAAGATCAACGCGCTCTTGAATGAGTGGAATGAAATCGACGCCACCGACCATGTGTGCCGCTTTCTCTATCCCCACACCGAAGTCTCCTTCCCCGAGTGCTACTTTCCCTGCGACGCCCATATGATTCGATTCCTCACGCTCATAACCGATCATATCCCGATAGGAAAAGCCGTGAAGACGGAGCTGTTCATCAAGCAAAACTCGAGCGCCGGAGCCCTTCTCACGGTTAATCAGCCGAAGGCCGTGCTGCTTGAGGTCAGCCCAGCCGTGAATTTTTTTTGGGTTTCCTTGCTGGACATAAAGACCTGCCGATCTTGAGACGAGATTGATGACAACATAAGAGGAGCCGATCAGTATTTTGCGTACATAAGGAATGTTGTATTCTCCCGTGTCGCCATCCAAGAGGTGTGTGCTTACGATATCCGTTTCCCCTCTGTACATGGCGATTAGGCTGTTCAAGCTTCCTACATAAGATCGCAGAGGCCATTTGTCAGGGATTTTTCTCTCGATATGTTTGGCCAAAATGTCCAAGCTGATGTCTTGTCCCGTGATGACAAGCGTATTTTTGGAGGCAGAAGATGTGCCTGACGATGTAGTTAGCGGCGATAATTCCGCAATGTCCGCTTTGTGGGTAGTGACCATGCCACCTTTGGAACGTGTTTTATAAGCCTCCAGGTCGGAGGCGTCTACACGCATTTGTTTACCTACCCGATAGGCGGGTAAATCCCCTTTTTTAATGAGATCATAGACCGTTAGTTTGGAGATTTTTAAAAGCTTGGCGATCTCTTCCGTGGTATAGGATATGTCGGCTGTCATGGTCACCCTCCGTGGCTCTCTGGTTATTCGTTATCCTCTATCATAAGCGGATATATGGAGCAAGACAATAT
>NZ_JBFTQB010000244.1:0-7304 GCF_056398785.1 Paenibacillus sp. 01T422
CCCCAGATGCTTATCGAGTTGTTGCAGGACATTACGCAAAATCTAAATCAATATTATGCTTCGATGCCGATTGACTGACCGCTTTTGTCAGTGAAGACGAGGTACAATGAGCTCATGTTTAACACAGTTTCCATTCTGAGGAGGATGAAGCATGAGAGAACAAACGATCAAAACCTATGATTATCACGTCTGGGCCAATAAAAGAGTATTCGAACGACTAGCGGAATTACCGGAGGAAGTCCTGCATCAGGAGCTTGGTAATGTGTTTCCAACGGTTTACCAAGGGCTCGTACACATTTACCAGGTAGATACGGTTTGGTTGTCAGGCATGATGGGAAACAGCTATGAGCAAATTATAGAGCTGCTCGGCACGATTGAAGCTAAGACTACAGGTAAAAGCTTGCAGCAAATTGAATCTGCGTACTGGGAAAAAGCCGAGGAGTATCGCGTTTTTCTGAACGGCGTCGACGATCTGCAGGCGAAGAGGCAATTCCCGCATCCAACCTTTGGCGTGCTGAATGCTAGCCTCAATGAGTTGATTCAGCATATCGTGAACCACGGCACGTACCATAGAGGCAATATTTCCTCGATGCTCCGTCAGCTGGGGCATGCGGGGGCATCAAGCGATTTCGTCTTCTATTTATACGAAGTTAATAAGTAAGTGAAAAAGGCTGCCGTAGAAGTCTAAGAAACATAAGACTTCTGCGGCAGCCCCATTTTTTTATCCGCAGCTGCAATTCAGGACAGGCTTGCGGGCGGCAAGCGCTTCATCCATACGGCTGACCACGGTGGTGTATGGCGCATTTTTGACGATATCAGGATTCTCTTCGGCCTCTTTGGCAATGGCGATCATCGTGTCGATGAATTCGTCCAGCGTCTGCTTGCTTTCCGTCTCAGTCGGCTCGATCATGATACATTCCTCTACGCTAATCGGGAAGTAGATCGTCGGCGGATGGTAGCCAAAGTCAAGCAATCGTTTGGCGATATCGAGGGTGCGTACACCAAGCTTCTTCTGACGGTTGCCCGACAGCACGAACTCGTGCTTGCAGAAGCGGGGATGCGGCACATCGTAGTAAGGCGTCAGCCTTGCCAGCATATAGTTGGCGTTCAGCACGGCAAACTCGGATACTTTGCGCAGACCTTCTGGACCGAGCGTCCGAATATAGGTATAGGCGCGGACAAGGATGCCGAAGTTGCCGTAGTAGCCTTTCACGCGGCCAATTGACTGCGGGTAGTTATATTCGAAATAAAAGCTGCCGTTCTCCTTTTGCGCCACGAGCGGCGTAGGCAGGAACGGGATGAGCTTTTCTTTGACGCCGACAGGGCCAGCACCGGGACCGCCGCCGCCATGCGGGGTGCTCATCGTTTTGTGCAAGTTGAGATGGACAACATCGAAGCCCATGTCACCGGGGCGGGTAATGCCCATAATGGCATTCGCGTTAGCGCCGTCATAGTAGAGGAGTCCGCCTGCAGCATGGACGATCTCGGCGATCTCTACGATCTGCTCTTCGAATAAGCCAAGTGTGTTTGGATTGGTGAGCATCAGGGCGGCTGTGTCCGATCCAACGGCTTTGCGAAGCTCATCGAGATTCACGAGACCGCGTTCGTTGGATTTGATTGTAATGGTCTCAAAACCTGCGACTGTAGCGCTGGCTGGATTCGTGCCATGGGCGGAGTCTGGGCAAATGACCTTGGTCCGCTTTTCGCCGCGGCTCTCATGGTAGGAGCGAATCATCATGAGTCCGGTCCACTCGCCATGTGCACCAGCAGCAGGCTGAAGGGTGACGCGATCCATGCCGGTAATGGCTTCAAGATCATTTTGGAGGTTATAGAGCAGCTCCAGGGCGCCTTGAAGCGATTCTTCCGGCTGGTAGGGGTGTATTTTGGCGAAGCCTGGGAAACGGGCGACGTCTTCGTTGATTTTTGGGTTGTATTTCATGGTACACGAGCCAAGCGGGTAAAAGCCATTGTCCACGCCAAAATTGCGGCGAGAGAGGGCGGTATAGTGGCGGATGACATCCACCTCGTACACTTCCGGTAGCTCCGGCGCGTTCTTGCGCTGGAATTTGGAAGGCAGGACGTCGTTCAAGTCCAGTTCCGGCACATCGGATTCCGGCAGGGAATAGGCGACACGGCCCGCATGGCTCATTTCGAAAATGAGTGCTTTGCCGTCATTTTTCACGTTTATGTTGTCGTTTATGTTGTTTTCGCTGGTGCTCATCGTCATACGAGTTCCTCCAGTGCATCTGCGAAGGCATCGATCTCTTCGCGCGTTCTTTGCTCGGTGACGGCAATTAGCATATGGCCGGCGAGCTCGGGATAGTCGCGGCCAAGATCATAGCCGCCGATGATGTTATGCTGCAGGAGCTTGCTACTGAGCTCCTGCACATTCGTGCCGTCCGGAAGTTTGACGGCAAATTCATTGAAGAAGCTGCTGGCAAACGGCAGCGAAAGCTTGCCGGACGCGGTGAGGCGATTCGCCGCGTAATGAGCTTTGTGGACGTTGAGCTTGCCAACGTCCTGAATGCCTTGCTTGCCCATCGTGGACAAGTACACAGATGCGCAGAGCGCGAGAAGCGCTTGGTTAGAGCAGATGTTCGACGTGGCTTTCTCACGGCGAATGTGCTGCTCCCGCGCTTGGAGCGTCAAGACGAAGCCGCGCTTGCCGGCGCGGTCGACGGTTTGGCCCACGATGCGCCCCGGCATGCGGCGCATCCAGCTTTCGGCGACGGCGAAGTAGCCGCACGTCGGCCCGCCCAGCGCAGCTGGGATGCCGAGCGGCTGGCAGTCGCCGACCACGATGTCAGCGCCGAGCTTGCCCGGCGCTTCGAGCAGCCCGAGCGTGAGCGGATTCGCGCTCACGACGAGCAGCGCGCCCGCGCCGTGCGCGATCGGCTCCGCCGCGCCGATATCCTCCAAGCAGCCGAAGAAATTCGGCGATTGGAGCATGACGGCGGCGGCGCCTTCGGCCTTGGAAGCGAGGTCATCGAAGTCAGTCACGCCGTCTGGCGTGAGGCCGATCTCGACCACTTCCAAGTTCAGCCCGCGGGCGGTCGTGCGCAAGATGCCGCGCGCCTCTGGGTGCACCGCGCGGGAGACGAGCAGACGGCTGCGCTTCGTCGCTCCGCTGGCAAGGGCGCCGGCTTCGGCCAGCGCCGTCGCGCCGTCGTACATCGAAGCGTTCGCTACGGCCATGCCGGTGAGCTCGCAAATGTACGATTGAAATTCAAAAATCGCCTGCAGCTCCCCTTGGGAGATCTCCGGCTGATAGGGCGTGTACGCGGTATAGAACTCCGAACGCGAGATGACATGATTAATCACCACAGGAAGGTGGTGATCGTAGATGCCAGCGCCGAGGAAGCTGGCGTAGCGGTCGAATTCGGCGTTGCGACTGGACAAGCCGCGCATGTAGCGCAGCAGTCCTTGCTCATCCAGCGCCTTCGATACGTTCAGTTCGCCTTGGAAGCGAACCTTCTGGGGAATATCTTGGAACATCTCTTCCATCGAGGAGATGCCGATCGTTTCCAGCATTTCTTTCTGATCTTGCTCCGTAATAGGCAAAT
This sequence comes from Paenibacillus sp. 01T422, assembly GCF_056398785.1. Lineage (NCBI taxonomy): Bacteria > Bacillati > Bacillota > Bacilli > Caryophanales > Paenibacillaceae > Paenibacillus > Paenibacillus sp. 01T422. The sequence goes on from NZ_JBFTQB010000244.1 coordinate 3,564, forward strand.
AACGATGCTTCATGGTGGGGGCTTGCTCCTCTCCGGGTTACGGTTTTCTTTTATAAAAAGGGGTGGCTACGACTTTCGCTTTGACCTGTGCCCCGCGAATTTCCACATTCACTTCCGTGCCCAGCGCACTGTAGGCGGAATCGATTAAAGCGAGGCCCACATTCGTTTTTAAAGTAGGGGATTGAGTGCCGGTTGTTACTTCTCCAATAGGCGCACCCTCCGTTGTGAAAACCTTGTAATGCGGACGCGGAATGCCCCGGTCGATCATTTCGATGCCGACGAGCTTGCGCGGCGCGCCGTTCGTTTTATGACCAGCGATCACATCACGGCCGATAAAGTCTCCCTTATCCAACTTCACAAAATAGTTCAGCCCGGCCTCCAGCGGCGAAATATCTTTGGAGAGCTCCTGCCCGTATAGGGGAAGGCGCGCTTCAAAACGCAGCGTATCACGAGCACCCAAGCCGGCTGGTACGAGTCCGTGTTCTTGGCCTGCCTCCAGCAGAAGCTTCCACAGCTGCACGGCATCCTGTTGATTGATGTATAGCTCAAAGCCGTCTTCCCCGGTATAACCCGTACGGGATAGGAGGGCGTTGATACCGGATACCTTCACGCCCGATAGGAAACGGAATGTTTTCAAAGTCTGAATAGGCGCGTCTGTTAATTTGGCTAAAATCTGTTCGGCATGGGGACCCTGCACGGCGAGCATAGCGGTTTCATCGGAAATGTTGGTAATCTCGGTATGGTGTTCTGTCAGATTTTGCTGCATCCATGCCACATCTTTATCGATATTGGATGCGTTAATAACGAGCATGTAGTTGTTGTCGCCTAATTTATAAACGAGCAAATCGTCTACGACGCCACCGTCTGGGTAACACATGAGGCTGTATTGGCATTGCCCGTCTTCGAGCTTTGCCACATCGTTCGTGGTGATTTTTTGCAGAAAAGGGAGGGCGTCTTCCCCGGTGACCCGGACTTCTCCCATGTGCGACACATCAAAAAGTCCAGCCTGCTGTCTGACGGCATCGTGCTCTTTTTGAATACCTGTGAACTGCACCGGCAGCTCCCAGCCCCCAAAATCAATAACTCGCGCTCCATGCTCCGCATAAACAGGGAAGAGCGGTGTACGTTTCAGCATGCGTTTACCTCACCTTCGATTTTGTACATCCCATATCTTGCCCAAAATGCAAAAAAGAGCAAAAGATATGCAACACAAACATACCTTTTGCCCTGTCCTTTTTACCTGAGAGTTACCTCGATCAGATCCATGTTCGGTCCGTCAAGTTTCCCCTTTGGTGTCCGAATTCCCGCTTGCGCGTTCATCCGAAGCTCYCCAGAGTTGCGTCCGGTACAAGTCCTTTTGCCTGAGAGATTCACCACTATTGGGCTTACTCCTTCGGCGCCGCGATATTCACTGCGGTCTCTCCTTGCACCATCATTCGCCAATATTCAATTTGAAGTATTGTATTAATTTTTGCCTAGAGAGGTGTGAATTGTCAATTGTAAGTTTTCATAAAAATTCCCTTCGTCCGCCTTGACTTTGATGTTCCCATTAGATTAAGCTAAAATCAAAATTTGCTGGTAAGCGAGGGCGTAAAACGATGAGTAACGTACAAGCCAATTTGTTATACACCAAAGACCATGAGTGGGTAGAAAAGCTGTCGGACACGTTAGTCCGTGTAGGTATTACTGATTTTGCCCAAGATCAATTGGGAGATATTGTGTTTGTTGAGCTGCCTAAGGCTGGCACATCCATTACCGCAAATGAAAGCATCGGCAGTGTGGAATCGGTCAAAACGGTTTCCGATATTTTCTCGCCCGTATCTGGCAAAGTAACGGCTGTGAATGGTTCATTGGAAGGCTCACCTGAGCTTGTCAACAGCGCGCCGTTTGGCGAAGGCTGGATGGTCGAGGTTGAGGTTTCCGGCGCGGATGCGCTTGAAGGTTTGCTGACGGCTGATGAGTATGCTTCGTATATTGGGAATGAGTAGGGAATAAATTTTCCAAGCAAGTAAAGCAGGTTTACATAGGTTTTGATTAAAAAGAGTGCAGGGCCATCGATCTATTGATGCCTTGGACTCTTGTTTTGTTTGCTAAAATACCTCGGCCTCACTAGGAGGATTGGCTCTCATATGCCGCGCAGTCTCTGACTTACCTCCCACCAGCACCAAATATAACAAAAAAGCTAGTTAGTGCACCTCGACCAACCCACTCAGCTCCTATCAACGCCAAACACAACAAAAAGCCACCAGCCAAAGTAGAATCGCCACCCTATGTTGTACTTTGTACAACAAAAAAGCCGATTACGCGTACCTACACCACTCTACGTTGCACTTTGTGCAACGATTTCTCTAAAACTGACTACTCTAGGGGCGATTAAGGTGAAATGAGTGTATTTTGTGCAATGAGAGTAAGGTTTGTGCGGTTTTTGCCTTTTTATGTTGTAGAAAGTGCAATGTAGATTAGTGGTGGAGGCGCGGTGCACCTCTCCAACCGCTTCAGTTTTCCTTGGATTCCACAGGTTCATCCAAGGAGGCTTGGCTCACTTATGACGCGTTGTCACCCACTGAGCTCCCATCAACGCCAAATACAACAAAAAAAGCCAAAAGTCAAAGTAGAATCGCACCCTATGTTGAGCTTCGTACAACAAAAAGGCTGGTTACGCTCATCTAGTCCACCCTATGTTGAACTTCGTACAACAAAAAAGCCAGTTACGCGTACCTAGGCCACTCTACGCTGCACTTCGTACAACAAAAAAGCCGGTAAAGCCCACCTACACCACTCTACGTTGCACTTTGTGCAACGATTTCGCCAAAACTGACTACTTTAGGAGCAATTTAGGTGAAATGAGTGTACTTTGTGCAACGAGAGTAAGACTTGTGCGGTGTATGCCCTTTTTATGTTGTAGAAAGTGCAATGTAGATAAGTGGTGGAGACGCGGCGCACCTTTTCCACCGTTGGGTTCCACRGGTTCATCCAAGCAGGCTTGGCTCACTTATGATGCGCTGTCTCCCACTTACCTCCCACCAACGCCAAACACAACAAAAAGCCACCAGCCAAAGCAGAATCGCTCCCTATGTTGCACATTGTGCAACAAAAAAGCCGATTACGCGCACCTATACCACTCTACGTTGCACTTTGTGCAACGAATTCGCTAAAACTGACTACTCTAGGGGCGATTAAGGTGAAATGAGTGCACTTTGTGCAATGAGAGTAAGGTTTGTGCGGTTATGTCCTTTGTATGTTGTAGAAAGTGCAATGTAGATTAATGGTGGAGGCGCGGCGCACCTTTCCCGCGCTTCATGTGTAATTGAATCCCACCAACACCAAATGAAACAAAAAGCCAACAGCTAAAGTAGAATCGCCACCTATGTTGTACTTTGTACAACAAAAAGGCTGGTTAAGCGCACCTACACCACTCTACGTTGCACTTTGTGCAACGAATTCGCCAAAACTGACTACTTTAGGAGCAATTTAGGTGAAATGAGTGTACTTTGTGCAACGAGAGTAAGGCTTCTACGGTTTATGTCCTTTGTATGTTGTAGAAAGTGCAATGTAGAATGTGCAATACAGAAAGTGCACCCGTAAATAATGATGGAGGCAGCGCACCATCATTATTTACGGGTGCGCCTCTTTATTCACGACCTGCAACAGATGAATTCTCCAATTGGCAGCATCATTTGCTCATGCCAATACTCCCCCTGACGCAGCTTCAAGTCAGGGGGCTTTTTTGATCTCCAAGGG
>NZ_JBFTQB010000245.1:0-7294 GCF_056398785.1 Paenibacillus sp. 01T422
ACGCAGCTCCGCCTCGCGGAGCCTAAGCTCTGCCCGGTATTCTCGTTCAATCAGCTGATTTAAACGATTGATCATCGTGTTCATCGCAACGCCAAGTTGAGCAATCTCATCTTTTCCTCGTACATTCACATACCCATCCAACTGTCCGTACTGTACCCGTCTCATCACAGCTATCATCTCCTGAAAAGGTTGGACTGTTCGCCTGGATTGAATCGAGAACACAATAACTGTCAATGAAAGCCCTCCAATTCCGAATAGGATACCGACGATATATACCCAACGAAATTTGGATTGCAGCTCGGAATAAGGCAACCATACGGCAACATACCAATCTGTCTGATTAAGCTTATTTTTAACCAACAGATACCGCCGTCCCGAATCCCCGCTAATAATAGCTTCATTCTCGCTCAACTTCTGCAGAAGGCTTTCTTCAATAGGTGCGCTGGTATACAAAGGTTTCAGATTTTCGTCGACAATAGCGACCATCGAATTTACTTGAAAATGCGTTTCTTTGACCATAGGCTCAAATACCCTCGCATCGGCATCGGCAATTATAGTTGCCAGGCTCTTTTGGTTATCCAAGTCTTTGATTACACGTGCAACAGAGAACACCGTTTTCGAGGGACGCCCCATCCAGTACTCCTCCGTATGAGCGCCGATAAACACAATTCGGCCGTCTGCTTGCACAATGTTCGGATATCCGGTGTACCAGGTTCTCGTGTCGAATGGATAATGCTTAACGGGATCGGATAAATCCATTGATTTCACAGAGGACGTCCCGTCACTAAAGATCATTGTTGTTCCCAGGATATCCGTTCGGGCCATTTTCATATAATTACGCAAACTCGTGTCCAAATAATGATTAACAGCTGCAGTCGCAGCTTCCTTTTCGATTCCTCTGGCATTGACTCTATTGGTAAGCGCTTTCATAAATTCGTCATTTAAATAAGGCGTGATCGTCAGCTTCTCTAATTCGTCCAAATAGGTTTCGATATTCCGACTTATGGCCGCCACACTACGCTCTGTCTCCGATGTCACATTCTCAATGATAACTCCTTTAAAATAATTGGGCATAAAATAGATAATAATGATGGTCGGAGCGACTAATGTCAGCAAATGAAGAACAGTAAGCTGAAATCGGAAGGAATGAAACCCATTCACTCGTGCTATCTCCCCCCTTTTCTCACAAGATAGATTCACATGATTAGTAATTGTAACGTTTTTAAATGAGATTATCTATCCTTCACTTTACAAAAAAAAGGAGCCGCCTCTGAATGAAGCAAGCTCCTCCTAACACTAATTCGTTCGGATCATAGACCACTGCTGATTCCATCCGTTATTATCCGACCATTGAATGACTGCCTCGCCATTGGCGCTTGAAGTATTGTTCACGTCTATTAATTTGCCAGATGCGCGATTTTGAATTTTGTAGTAGTTGCCGGAACCGATGAATTTCCAATGTTGGCTCCACCAGCCGCCGTCCGTCCATTGTTCAATGACGGCTCCATCTGAAGACGAACCGTTCTCGACGCCTAGCACCTTGCCTGTCTGTACGTTGATAATTTTGAAATAAGTGGAATCTACGGCCTCTAGCCTCCACATTTGAACKGCTGTATTGCCGTCAATCCACTGATTGGTATCTGCTCCGCTGAGTGAAGAATTATCTGTCAGACTGAGGGATTTACCGCTATTTCGATTGATCACTTTGTAAATTGCAGAGGCGTCTCCGAATGTGCCATTGGGTGTGCTGGTCATCGTGCCAGCTGCCGCATCCACATTAATTTGCCCGTACAAGCTCATAGAAAGTGTGGTGCTCGTAGGAAATTCAAGCGGAAGCCACACATACGTGGAGTCATTGACAGGCTTATTGTTGGCACCAGCCCATCTGTCGCCCATGTATAAATAAGATGTTTGAGTGCCTTCAATCGGCTGAATGTAGGTGGATTGAGAATCGTAGGTGGTTGAATCCCCGAGATTGGAAAGAGCAGACCACGTTCCATTCATGCTGGTTGCCGTTGCATACTTCCCTTGATTCGGCCACCAGTAGGAAGCCCCGGACGTGACCATGAAATACACGCCATTCCGTTTGAACACAGCGGGAGCTTCACGATATTCGCCAGGCCATAATACTTTTTCCAGAGATTGAACATTAAGGAAGTCAGAAGTTAGTCTGTAGATGTGTATCTCTGAATTGCCTGCCGCCGAGGAGATCAAGTAAGCTGTGCCGTTGTCATTAAAAACCGTCATATCTCTCGATTCATTGCCAAGCGGTTGGAAATCGGACTGATACGTATAAGGTCCTTCAATATTGGTCGCCGTAGCGACTAAAACACGAGCCTCCGTGTAGTCCCACGCATTTTCCTTGTGAGCCCACAACACATATTTATTGGTTGCCGCATTATAAATGAYTTTGGGCCGCTCAATATTCACAGAAGCGAGTGCAGGATCGGTCGTCTTCGACAACAGATGCGCACGGAATTCCCAGCTTTTTAAATCCGTCGAACGGTACAAAGAAACATAATTAGTGCCATCGCGATCTTCACCCAACCAGTAATAATAACTGCCCACTTTGATCATCCCGCCCCCATGCGCCTGCACCGAACTCCCATCGGTTGCAATAAACTGGCTGCCATTCGCTATGGAAACGCTTGCAGCCGACGCAATAGGAATACTGATGGAGAATGCAATTGACATCACCATGAATACCAGCAGCCACATTTTTACTTTCATGAATCTCATTAACCTCTCTCCTTCGCCATTAGATTATTCCAACAAGGCTTACGCTTATAATCTTACTCGAATGAAATTGCTCAAATCGATATGCAAACCTACAGTATAAGTGCTCATTTATACGAAAATAAGATGTTCATCGGCGGGACCGCCGGTTGCGAGGGGTTCCCTCTTTGCGTAACAGTGTTTTTCAGCGTTACTGCGGGCATTTCGCGCTTTCAGCATRCGTTAACGATGAAAAACATCGTTAACGCGGTAGGAGCGCCGATTGCGAGGGGCTTCCTCTTTGCRTAACGRTGTTTTTCAGCGTTACRACGGGCATTTCGCGCTTTCAGCATACGTTAACGATGAAAAACATCGTTAACGCGGCGSGACCGCCCCCTTCGCCAAAACAAAAAGGCCCCAAGCCGGCATCTGCCGTCCCAAGAACCTTCATTACTTACTTTATAACGCTTTTCAGAACATCGTCAATCATTTGGCTGTTCGCAATCGTGCCACTGTATAGCCAGCTAGAGTTATTGTCAAAGTCATAAACTTGACCTTTTTTCACAGCAGGAATCCCTGCCCATACGGGGTCTTTCACAATCTCTTCTTTGCTCACGCCTTTGCTGTTGACGATGAACAAATAATCAGCATCCAGCGTAGCGAGCTTCTCCATGGAGAGGGAGAGCCAGTTAGCTGTTCCTGTTTTGGAAGCTTCTTGGACTACGCTTGGGACGTTAAGTCCCAAATCTTTGTACAACACATCACCGCTCGATAATTTCTCGCTTACCACATAAACAGCCTTAGCTGTCACCCAAAGCGCCGCGGCCTTTTGCGTGCCAACCGCTTTTTGCAGCTTTTCCTTAGCATCCTTGGCTTTGTTGTCGTATGTTTCCAAGACTTGCTTAGCTTCCTTGCTCTTATTCAAAACTTCACCGATGGTCAGCAGCTCTTGGCGCCAATCATTGTTTTTCTCGCCCCCCCACCGTGTAGGTCGGAGCAATCTTGGAGTATTGATCATATTTATCACTCGCAACAGTTTCCTCGCTGTCCATAATGATCAAATCCGGTCTAAAGCTCATCACAGCTTCAAATGGAAGATCAAAAGGAATCGTCGGAATGCCGTTCAGATCTTTTTGCAAATAGTTTTGTACGGACGTAGTCCCTTTATTAATGGACCATTGCGCAACAGGCTTAACGCCCAGAGCTACCAAGTGATCCTCTAAATATGAAGCGATAACACGCTGCGGATTGGCTGGAACCTTCACTTCATGTCCTAATGCATCTTTTAAAACCCGTTCGCCTGCGGCTTGATCTTTGGAACCGCTCGTGGAAGCCGGCGCTTGCCCGTTATCCCCAGCAGGATTTGATGAACTTGCGCATGCCGTTACGAACAAAGTGAGACTAAGCAATAAAACTAATGCTATAGACGGTTTGGAACTTCTGTACATTCGTAATACCCCTTCATTCCTATATTGAGAATGATTATTATCCTCATGATTAGTATGCCCTCCTCGCCTATGCAATGCAATGGAAGATATAGACATCATGAATGGATTATTGGGACTGTGAAGGGACGTTTGGTGATTTTCCTTAAAATGAACCGGCGCGATGCCTGTATGCTTTTTGAATGTGCGGCTGAAAAAATAAACATCCTGATAACCAACCCCAGCAGCAATTTGCTGAAGCGAAGCATCCGTATCCAGCAGCAATTTCTTGGCTTTTTCCATGCGATAGCGAATCAGGTAATCAATCGGACTTGCGCTCATCTGACTTTTGAACATCCGCGTCACTTGCCTTGGACTACAGTCCAGCACTTCCGCTAATCGCTCCAGCGTAATCGCTTCTGCATAATGCTCATGGATGAAGCGGATCGCTTGCGTGACCGGCTCCCCTTGGATCATCGGCACATTTTGATCTTGAAGCTGGCACATCAACTCGTAAATGAAATTGTACAGCAATGTTTTGGCATGCAGTTTCGATAACCCGCTAGCATCGTTCCACTCCCGCTCGAGCTGCTCCAGATTCTGATACAACAGCATGGGCAGCTTCGGCGAAAAACTATACTGCATATAGAATGGATTGCTTTTATCTATGTATTTCAGTTTATCTCTCATTGTAGGAAGCGGAATGCTAGCTTTGTACAGCACGAGGTAATACTCGAAAATATCCGCCGTGAGCTTGATATCCAAGTAACTTCCTTTCCCGCCGTGCAGGAGATCGAATTTGTGAACGGTATAGCCGCGATCATCGAGTGCAATGCTAGCACCCCCTTGTCCTTTCCCCTATTATAAAATAGTCTGAAGCAGTGCGACAATGGCACCTTCATGAAAGAAAGCCGACCTCCGTAGAGATCAGCTCATTCGTACGCTGCGTGAAGCAGCTATTATTCAGTTACCTTCCGGTGCAATTCTCATCGCATCCCGCTGTGCAATCAAGCACAACTCTGCTGCTTTGAAAGCGTGCTCCTGCGTCATCGCATTCTCCGTACGGTGCAAGCAATCCAGGATCAGCTGGCCGAAATAAGGGAATCCCACTTGGCCATTCACAGCAAAATGCTGCTCCCCATCTCCATTCACAAGGTACACGTGATCACCTGTCTGCTCTCTGGCGACATCCACATATTTGCGAAGCTCAATATAACCATCCGTACCGAGGATCGTCATACGACCGTCGCCCCACGTGCTTAAGCCATCTGGTGTGAACCAGTCCACTCGGAAATAGCCCGTCGCCCCATTATCTCCAACCAAAGTCGCATCGCCGAAATCCTCAAACGTCGGGTACTGCGGATGGTTATAGTTAGCAACCTTACTATGTACAACCTTGGCATCCTTCGCGCCTGTGAACTGAAGAAATTGCTCAATCTGATGGCTTCCGATATCGCACAGGATTCCGCCAAATTTCTCTTTCTCAAAGAACCAATCCGGTCTGCTCGACAGGTTGATACGGTGTGGCCCAAGGCCGATTACCTGAAGTACGCGTCCGATCGCGCCCTGTTTAATAAGCTGCTCCGCATAATTGGAGCTTTCTGAGTGAAGACGCTCGCTATAGTAAACAGCGTACTTTTGCTTTGTCTGAGCAATTTTCTCGCGTGCCGCTTGGAGCTGCTCTAGCGTAGTGAATGGTGCTTTGTCTGTAAAATAATCTTTGCCGCTGTCCATCACCTTCAGACCAAGAGGTCCGCGATCGCTGGGAATCGCCGCTGAGGCAACCAGCTTGACTTCGCTGTCCTGAAGAATCTCCTCCAAGGAGCTTGCAACGCGAACGCCAGGGAATTTGCTCACAAATCTATCGACTTTCGCAGGATCCGGGTCATAGACCCATTTCAACTCGCCGCCCGCTTCGCGAAGCCCGTTGCACATCCCATAAATATGACCGTGATCCAATGCTGCTGCTGCAAATATAAACTCGCCGGGTTTGCAAACGGAGTTAAATGTACCAACTGGTGCGTAATTCATGCCATCGCTTTTTTGCATCGTATATAGTCCCCTATCATTAATGAATTATCGCTGCATTGTTTCTTGTTGACCCTCTAAGCTTACCAAGATGAGAAGATTAAATGTGACTCTATGTTGTGAAAAAATGATACTACTTTGCGGTTCACCGTTGAATAACTTTCGAGAACAAGGCATGTACCACATCATCATAAAAAAACAACCCACACAGGTGTCTCCTGCCGTGGGTCGAGTGAACGACTCATAATTAAAATTTACAAATACTACGAGTGATAATGACAAGCAAAATGAACAGAACAAGAATGCTGCCTACGTTGTTATTAGGGTATGAGCAAACTTGGGCTACTGGCGCTGCGGCAACTGGTTTAGGGAATACAAATGAGGTTTGTTGGTACGAAGCGTGCAGGTGAATGTCATTGTGAACTGGTTTGTGGTGCATAATAGGCGCCGGCGGCGGTGCGACTGGCATCGGCATCGGCATTGGCATTGGCATCGGCATCGGCATCGGGGCTGGCATTGGCATAGGTGCAATTGGATACGTTGGTTTTACATACTCCATGGATGGAGCACCTCCTTAGAATATTGAAGCTTTAACATTAGGTTGTTATCGTTAGGGTTGGGTGAATAGCTTACAACATCAGTCTATGGGGAAGCACCCACCACGAACACGGTAAACACCCAGATCACCCAAAAATGGTTACCTATCATGGGCGAACGAGCCTCTAGCATCAGCCCGCAAAAAAAACAGCGGTCAGGAACGCATTCCCAACTCGCTGTTTCGTCTACACATATGGATTATTATCTTTTTCAAAGCCAATCGTTGTTTTACCGCCATGCCCCGGATAGACGATTGTATCGTCTTCGAGGAGGAAGAGCTTATCCTGAATGGAGTCCAGCAGCTCATTATTATCCCCACCAGGCAGATCCGTCCGGCCTACTGACAGCTTGAACAGCACATCCCCGCTGAACAAGTGTTTGTCGTACAGGAAGCTCACGCTTCCCGGGGAATGACCTGGCGTATGGAAAACTTTGAGCTTGATGCCCAGAAACTCCAACGTTTGTCCTTCGTCCAGCGCGTACTCGGCTGGTTCTGTCTCAATAAGGACGCCCAACTCAGGCCAACGGGT
>NZ_JBFTQB010000246.1:0-7285 GCF_056398785.1 Paenibacillus sp. 01T422
GATATGGACCCATTCATCGATGCCGGCGTACTTTTGCCGCTAGATGAAATTATGGATACTTGGAAAGATATTTTGCCGCCACAGTCGTTAGGTGGATATAAAGTAAACGGTAAGCAGTATGCCGTTCCAACCAAGATGACATTTGTAGATATTATCTATTACCACAAGGATATGTTAGCTAAAGTAGGCTACAATGAATTTCCTAAAACGTATGCCGACTTCCTTGATCTGGTGAAAAAGCTTAAAGCTTCAGGGGTTACGCCGATGGGAATTGGCAATAAGAATCGTTGGCCGCTTCAATCCACCGTGATGTCCGCCGTCGAGGATCGTATCGCAGGTACGGATTTCTTAACGAAGGTAAAACAAGGACAAGCCAAATTTACGGATGCTGACTATGTAAAAGCGCTTGGCATTTTCGATGAGTTGACGAAGCTCGATGCCTTTAACGCTGATTTGAACACTATGGATGAAGTGCAAGTGCAAGATTACTTCCTGCAGAAGAAAGCGGCTATGACCATGACCAGCTCGACCATTGACACGAAGTTCCGTGTCAGCAACGCAGAGGGCGGCGCTAATATTGGTATCGCATTGTTCCCGTCCATTGACGGTGGAAAAGGAACAGCAGGCAAAAGTGCGGGAGTTGTCCAATACGGTATCGGATTAAGCAAGGAATTAACGGGTGCTAAGAAAGAAGCGGCGTACAAATTCCTGAAATATTTCTACTCTCCTGAGCTGTACCAAAGCTTGATGAGTAAAGGAATCGTTGTGCCAGCGAAAGTTGAAATGCCAGCGGACACTAGTAAATATTTGAAAGAAATGCTGGAGTTGACGAAATCGGGCGATGCGCTTGTTTTTGACAGTGTAATGCCGGCGGCAGTCAAAGATTCAATCGAGAATGGGCTGCAAGCCATTACGATGAAACAGAAAACACCAGAGCAAATTGCCAAAGAAATGCAAGATGTCATGGATAAAGTGAAAAAATAATCGGTTAGCTAGCGCAAGCTCGAAGCTAACGATTTGAAAGGGTGACGGAGATGAAAGCTTCCATTGGCGCATTTTCCTTCTATCAGCTTTTAAGTCAAAACGAAATGAATATATACGGTTATCTAGAGACGGTGAAATACCGGTATAGATTGGACGCTGTAGATCTTTGGAACGGCTTTTTCGTAAACCGAGAGGTTCCCATCTGGGAGCTTCCGGATAACGATGAGTTGCTGAAGATCAAACGCAATCTGGATGATAGACAATTAACGGTTGCGAATATAGCGGTGGACCGCGCTCACTTATGGGATGCTGATCCAGATACCAGGCAGCAGTTGTACCGGAATGCGCTTGCTCATTTGAAAGCGGCGAAATTGCTTGGTGCGCAGACGGTTCGAATTGATGCGAATCGTGGTCCTGGTGAAGTGACGGAGGAGCAGTTCGAATACACGGTTCGTACTTATCAGGAATTAGGACAGCAAGCGGCCGATTACGGATTTACTGTGGGGCCAGAAAACCATACAGGTATTTCGCTGGATCCGCATTGGATGAAGCGCGTGGCAGAAGCGGTGGATCATCCAGGGTATGGTATTTTACTCCATATCGATCGCTGGATAGAAGGTAATCAAGGCAATGAGATCGTTGCTCCCTGGGTGAACCACGTACATTTGGACAAACGAACGATCCATTCGGAGAATACAGAATCAACGATTAAGTTTCTGAGTGAGTTTGGTTATCGAGGGTATTGGGCAGTTGAATATAATGCATTGTCCAATCCTTATATCGAGATAGAGTGGGCGCTAGCAGCTGCGAAACGATTACTTGCATCTGCTTGCCCGAACAATGGATAGGTGATCTGGAGGCGTGCATGATGGCATATGCCAAGATTAGAATTGGTGTTATCGGAACAGGGATTATCGGGAAGGCTCACTTGGATCAGTATGCCGAAATAGAGGGCGCCGAGGTTGTAGCTCTGTGTGATATTAATGAACAGGAAGCCCGCCGGGTTGCGGATAAATACGGAGTTGCTCATGTTTATACTGATTATAAAGACCTATTGGCGCGAGAAGATATTGATGCGGTGGATGTATGTCTACATAACAACTTTCATGCGCCACTAACGATTGCTGCTCTGCAGGCGGGTAAACATGTATACTGCGAGAAACCGATCGCAGGCTCCTATTATGACGGCAAAGCGATGGTTGATGCAGCTAAGGAGTATGGCAAGAAACTTCACATTCAACTTAGCACGCTTTATAAAAAAGAAACAAAGGCCGCCAAAGCGCTGATTGATGGCGGTCAGCTGGGCAAATTGTTCCACGCTCGGTCGAATGGCTTCAGGCGGCGCGGTAGACCTTTTGTTGATGGATTTGGTACCGCCTATTTCACGAAAAAAGCAAGTGCAGGCGGGGGAGCTCTGCTGGATATGGGCGTCTATCATATCGCACAAATGCTCTACTTGCTTGGTGAAACCGAAGTGGAACGCGTAACTGGGAAGCTCATTCAAGAGATGGAGATGGATGAGGCTAGGCGAGCCGAAAGTGGATTTGATGTGGAAGAGTTGGCGCTTGGGTTCGTCACCMTCCGTAATGGACTCTCGCTAGACATTTTTGAAGCTTGGGCCGTTAATCTTGGAGGCGTTGAGGGGAGCAGCATTATTGGTTCCAAAGGCGGTATTCGGCTCCCGTCCTACCATTCCGGCGAGATGACTTCCGATATCAGCTTTCACACGACGGTAGCCGACATCGATCTGGACAGCAAGATTGATCTGAACCGTATGGATGTTCGTTGGCACAGAATGAGAGATAACGAAGATGCCTATGATTCATCGCAGAAGCACTGGATCGCTGCTCTACAGGGGCGTGTAGAACTATTGCCGACGGCTGATATAGCACTTGCGACGATGCTGATTAGCGAAGGTTTATATTTATCCGATTCGCTCGGACGGGAAACGACGGCTGCCGAGATTATCGCGGCCTCACGCTCGCTGTCCATACCATTGTAAGAGAGGCAACAAGCCGTTCTTCGGCAGCCAAAGAGGCGGAGCCTGCCCAGTCTCCGTCTTCTTGGCATCTCTCAACTTATCATCTAGCGCATAAGGAGGGCCATTTATGCATGTAACGAGGCGGATGGGATTGGCAATATTTATCGGCATGCTGCCAGCCTTGATTATTTATATCGGGATCGCGATGATTCCAATCTTAATGTCATTTTATTACTCATTTTTCGACTGGAACGGTTTATCTCACATGTCTTTTGTAGGTTTGGACAACTATATCTCCGTCTTGAAAGACGGGATCTTCTGGAAGGGTGTACAGAACAACCTGTTTATGATGGTTAGCGGGATTGTGGGGCAGCTGCCAGTTGGATTGTTTTTTGCCTTGCTTTTGAACCGATCGATCCGTGGACTTAAAGTTTACCGTTCCGTACTGTTTCTGCCAGTCATTATCTCAGCGGTTATCGTCTCCCTCATCYGGAATATGGTCTACGGTACGGAATCGGGCCTGATGAATAACATGCTCGGACTCTTCGGCTTGGAGAGTTTGAAACAGAACTGGCTGGGCTCCCCGCGTTGGGGCATGCTGTCGGTAAGCGTCACGTACTTATGGCAAAATTACGGCTTCTATATGGTCATTTTCTTGGCTGGTTTGCAAAATATATCCGAAGAAGTAAGAGAAGCGGCAGTCATGGACGGCGCTACAGGTTGGAGGCGGTTCTGGTTCATCACCCTCCCAATGCTGAAAGAAACGATCTGGGTAACGCTGATCTTCTCCATTAGCAACAGCTTCCGGGTTTTCGATTTAATCTATGTAATGACAGCTGGAGGACCAGCTCATAATACAGAAGTGATGACCATCTATATGTACACGCAAGCTTTCAACAACAGTGCATTCGGACTGGGAAGCGCAGTTTCTATACTTATACTACTTTTTAGCCTATTAGCCATATATGCAGCCAAATTAGTCACTCGAAGAAACGGCTGATCCGTGCATGTAGAGAAAGGAGGAGCTATGCAAACATCTTTAGGGAAAAAAACTTTTATTCATCTAATCCTGGCCATTCTAAGCGTTATTAACATCATCCCGATTGTTTGGATGGTCGTCAGCTCATTTAAGTCAGAGGAAGATTATGCAACGAATCCGTTAGGTTTGCCCAAGCTTTGGCAAGTCAGCAATTATACAAGCGCTTGGAAAGTTGCGCATTTAGGCACGTACTTCTGGAACAGTGTCATTGTAACCGTTGGTGCAATCGTATTAACAGTGCTGCTTGGTGCGCTCACCTCCTACTTTCTATCCAGATTTCACTTTCGTTTACGCGGATGGCTCTATGGTTTGTTCATTATTGGCATGACCATCCCAATTCACGCTACGTTAGTGCCGATTTTTATTATCATGAAAAATGTAGGCCTGTTGAATTCCCAYCTGTCTCTGGTGCTTCCTTACACGGCCTTCCATCTCTCGATTACCATCTTCATCCTGGTTGGCTTCATGCAGGCGTTCCCTAAAGATATTGAGGAATCTGCGGTTATGGATGGAGCTGGCCTCTATAAAATATTCTGGTCGATTATCCTTCCGATGACTCGTCCTGCGCTGGCGACGGTTATTATTATCAACTTTATTTATAACTGGAATGAGTTTTTATTCGCACTTGTTTTGATCAATAAAGCGGCTCTCAAAACGCTTCCGTTAGGATTGGCTAATTTCGCCGGCACAGAAACACGGTTCCAGACACTTCAGATGGCTGCCTTATCGATGGCACTTATTCCGCTTGTTGGATTCTATTTGGCCATGGAGAAGCAGTTAGTGCAAGGGATGACAGCTGGCGCTGTTAAAGGGTGATGCAAGTGACTCTCTGAGCACTCGCAACTTTTCCCGAGTAATTCTACATCCTTTTAGGTAGGTTGACCCCGTTTTATAGTAAAATGAGGAATTATACCGATGAAGGGGATGGAACTCGATGAGACTTCACAGATATCCTTTCTTGCACTTTAGTTTAAGAACAAAGTCGATCGCTATCTTCATTTTTTTGGTGACACTCCCATCCCTTTTGATAGGAAATGTCATTCTGAGCCGTTATGATGCTATTTTGCGGCAGCAGTTCATTGATGCCATGGAAAAGAACTTGAATACCATTGAACTGAATTTATCTGAAAAAATAAAGGCTATTGAAGATTTATCGGACTATATGATTTATCAAGAGAACTTTCGAAGGTTTATGGAGACACCAACCACGCCAGACAATATGGTGCAAATGAACAAGGATCAGACGACAATCGAAGGTTATATTGCCTTTCAAATCATGTCCAAGAGATATATTAAATCGATTTCCCTCGAAGGTGTAGGAGGCAATCAACTCCAAATGGGCGAACCTGTCAAAGGGTTGGAGCAATCGTGGACAGACTTTGCCCAGGCGAGAAGAGGCGGGGTAGTATGGACGGATTCCTATCAACTGGAGAGCGGTTGGACGGGGAATAAGCGCGTTGTCTCCATGTTTCGCGTCATCAATTCCTTTGATAACACTTCACGCCCGGTAGGCAAAGTTATTGTTCGCTTGGATGAGTCGGAAATCACTGACTTACTGATGTCGGCTGTTCCTGAGGATCAGGGATCCATCTTTATTGTGCGGCCTGGGGGTAGTGTCGTTTTGCATCCAAATCAGAACCTGATCGGACACCCCTACCCAAGCGATGCACTTCTAAGCCAATTCAGTGGGGGGCTTTCCAAAAGGGTCTCTTCCTTGAAGGAAGGCGGGGCTTCCTACGTTGTATTCAGTCAGCCCATGAAGTCGACGGGCTGGTTTATCGTAGCCATGATTAAGGATCAAACCATCGTTCAAAAAACGGAAGCGATCAAAGCCTCGCTCAAATTTTTGATCCTGATTATTCTCATTTTTGGATTAATAGCCTTGATTGGGTTCGAATTCGCGATGATTCGCCCGATGCTGGAGCTGAGTAAACAAACCTCTAAGCTCAAAAAAGGTGATTTCTCGGTGCAAGTGAAAGTCCGATCTCGTGACGAAGTAGGGGAACTTGGTCGGCAGTTTAACAACATGGTTATGACGATCAAGGAGCTGATTGATAAAAAGTATAAATTGGAGATTCGGCAGAAGGAATCAGAGCTTAGAATTTTGCAAAGTCAAATGGACCCTCATTTTCTATATAATACGCTGGATATGATCCGCTGGACGGCAAGGTTGGAGAAAGCAGCTGAGACGAGCCAATTGATTGAAACATTGTCGAAGTTTTTTCGAATGGGGCAGAATAGCGGCAAGCGATACACGACAATGCCTGAGGAATTGGATTTTGTTCGTGCTTACCTGAACTTGCAGCAGAAGCGAATGGGCAGCAAACTGCAATTCACCGTGCATATGGAGGAAGAGTTGAGTCATGCCGTTCTCTTGAAGAAAATCATTCAGCCGTTGGTGGAGAACAGCATCAAGCATGGTTTTAAGCGCGGAGGCGGCCGTGTAGATGTTCACTGCTATAGGACAGAGCAGGATGTGCTGATAGATGTTAGGGATTCTGGCGTAGGTTTTGCCGAAGACAAGCTTGAGGTCATCCGTCAGGTTCTGCAAGATCGAACCGGCGACGAGGGTATCATGAACCATGCGATCTGCAACATTCATGAGCGAATAACACTTGAATACGGCGATGGTTATGGCATCGAGCTTCCTTCGGAACCATCGCAATCTGGAGCTTGCGTAAGGATTAGACTTCCATTTCAAACGAGTGCTCAGGAGGAGAAACGATGACCATCAAAATGCTGATTGTAGATGATGAGCCCATTATTTGCCAAGGATTGCGCCATACCATTTCCTGGGAGTCGATTGGTGTTGAGGTTGTCGGAGAAGCCTATGATGGAATAGAAGCGCTTGCATTCCTGGATTATTGTCCTGTGGACGTCGTGTTGACGGATGTGAACATGGAGGGAATGGACGGACTTGAGCTTGCCAAGGAACTGAAGAAACGCTTCCCTCAGTCACGTGTCATCATTGTTAGTGGTTATGATCATTTTGAATACGCTCGGCAGGCTTTGCGACTAGGTATCGAAGATTACTTGCTTAAACCGGTAAATATCGATGAGTTGATGAGTATGGTGTTGCGTATCGGTGAAGAGATCATGCAAGAACGGAAGCTTATGGGGGAGCAAGAAGTAGAACGGACGCGTAAATGGCTGATGGGGCAGCTGCAACAAAGAGTAGTCGATCAAAATGACGATTATGTGCCTTTGATGATGACGAGCGGCTCGTGCAATTGTTGGATGATCGCGACGCAGCTCTCCGACTATGCGGAGTGGACCCATCG
>NZ_JBFTQB010000247.1:0-7717 GCF_056398785.1 Paenibacillus sp. 01T422
GCCCTGAGCCGCTCTTCTTTCAACGACGATACGATTGTCATTTTCACTTCCGATCATGGCGATTTGCTAGGTGCTCACGGACATCTGCGACAGAAAATGTACTGTGCCTATGAAGAAGTTCTGCATGTGCCCTTCTTCATTCACAATAAGCATCTCTTCCCTCATAGCCAAAGTTTTGCAGAACTAACTTCCCATGTCGACCTGCTGCCTACGATGCTTGGTCTTGCGGGTGCAGATATTCCATCCATTCAAAACCGGCTGAATAGCAGCTTCAGTGAAGTTCGCCCCTTCGTTGGCCGCGATCTAACGCCTTACTTACTAAATCACCAACAGCACGGGGAAGCTACTTACACAAGAGAGCCGGTTTATTTCATGACGGATGACGAAATCACACGAGGCCAACATCAATTCAATCCATTAGGTCGTGCTTACAACGCTGTTATTCAACCAAACCACATTGAGACCGTTATCGCTGACCTACCTGGGCAGCATGGTCGACCCAATGAGACATGGAAATTCACCCGATACTTCGATAATAATCAGTTCTGGAGTGAGCCAGGTGTACGCGATGTCACGATTCAGCTATTTGGTGAATGGTGTACAGATTCTAATCAAACAACTAGTCCCACTAGTCAAGTTACATGCAAAACCGTTCCGGTTCCCGAGGAATATGAGTTGTACAACTTAACCGAGGATCCTCTCGAAACACGCAATCTCGCTCACCCTTCTTGGTCTAACTCGCAAACGAAATATGTCCAGTCTTATATGGTCCGCTTATTAGATGACCAACGAAGTCGCAAACGGTTGCGGCCAGAATCATTTAACCCGA
This sequence comes from Paenibacillus sp. 01T422, assembly GCF_056398785.1. Taxonomy (NCBI): domain Bacteria; kingdom Bacillati; phylum Bacillota; class Bacilli; order Caryophanales; family Paenibacillaceae; genus Paenibacillus; species Paenibacillus sp. 01T422. The sequence continues at coordinate 830 of NZ_JBFTQB010000247.1, forward strand.
CATAAGATCTTCTAACGCCATTCAATTAGGCATAATTATTACATTGCATGAGTAATTGCATGAGCAAAAGGAGGTCTTCATTCATGCCTGGTTCCCTACTCCAATCCCGCTTTTTTATTCAGTCTGATCCTATGGAGCAAGAGTTTCTTTATCGTTTACCAGAGACTTGGTGGAGCCGGCCCTACGAATACGCTTGGTGCGCTTCCTTTATCGAGGAAACGGACATCGCGTTGGATGCAGCTTGCGGTCTCCCCCATCCGTTCAAATTTGTACTCGGTCGTAGATGTAAACAAGCGCATGCCTGTGATTGGGATGCTCGGATGGTATCCATACAAAGCTTAATAGCGTCCATTCGTTCGGAGATTAATGAAGAGGCTGCAGAAATTGTACGACTAGGAAACTACACGGAAACACTTCTAAGTCAAGCAAGCCTTACTAAACTTCCTTATGCCAATGCTTTCTTCGATAAAATCTTCTGTATTTCGGTGCTCGAACACTTAAATCCGGACGATATGCTGCAGAGCTTGAAAGAATTCAGAAGAACCTTAAAGAATGATGGTCTCCTGATCATTACGCTTGACTATCCAACTGTTAATTTAGGCATGTTTCAAACCATTGTGCACAATTCCGGACTAGACTTCTTCTCCGAAACTAATTTCGAACTTCCTCCCAATGCGCTCCACACCGATTTATGGGGCGGATTGTATTGTTTCCGTGCTGTCCTGAAGAAAAGAGCATTGGCTTAAGGAGGAATCGGCATGAGTTTTGATTATATTGACTATTGGAACAAGAATTATAACTTAGGAGGTACTTCCGGCAGCGGCTCCTATGGGTTATTGGCTGAATTCAAATCCGAAATTATCAATGATATGATTCAAAAACACGCGATTTCCACAGTCATCGAATTTGGATGCGGTGATGGCAATCAGCTGCAAACGATGAATTATTCACAATATTTGGGTTTGGATGTCGCACAATCCTCCATAAGCTTGTGTAAAGAGCTCTATAAAGATGACAGGAACAAAAGCTTCATGCTCTATAAACCTGGCTTCCTTATTAACCGTGGATTTTTCAGAGCGGATTTGCTTGGATGTGCTCTATCATATCACCGACGAACAAGATTTTTGCTCAACTTTAGATGATTTGTTTCAATGCTCGAACCGTTGGGTCGTCTTATATACGAAGATCACCACAGGATTAGAGCCTCAAGAGGTTCCTACAATTCTAGATTGGGACATTATGTCGTATTTAGCCAAGCATTCTGATTTTAAAATGACTGAAGTCATCCAACAGCGTCATCCCCAGCTGTCTTCTTCCCATTTCATCCTATTGGAGCGAGTTTCTTCTTAACGCTGATAGTTGGACCCACGAAATGTGGACGAAACCGAGATGGTATTCCCTGCGTTCTGGAAAAATGTTATTCTTCCGTTTTTCTTAGTCGCGCTCCCACTGCTTTTATGGATGATCGGGAGTGTCAGAAATCGCATAAGGCGAATACAACAGCCAAAAGCCCCCTGATGGGGGCTTTTGTTAGGCAAGATCCTGCTCAATAGAAGCGGCTTCTTCAGTTGAAGTGACGACGCGAATACCGAAAACCTTGGCAACTTTACAGCCAGGACGCGCTTGAAAGGCAATGGTTACATGGGTCTTCCCTGGTGCCATTAAACGCTTTTTCCACAAAATCGGCATCTGCAAATTGATTAAGCTTGAACATGGAGTTAAAGTTACACAAACTCCTCCCACAAAGACTTACTTAAACATATAAACCGCTTGGCTTGGCAGTTCTAGACAATTTAATTGTCCTCCGTAAACGGCACCACCATCGATGCCAATGATTCGATTCATACCAAAATATACATGAAAGTTATCTGGATCGCCATGCAGCGTTTCTGTGGAAGTGTGGCCGAAGACCACGATTTTATGACCGGAATAACCCGTATGAAATTCATCACGAATCCACATCAGCGTATGCGGGTCCGTTTCGGAAACAGGAGTTCCTGGCTGAACACCGGCATGTACAAAGATATAGTCCTCCGTTTCGATATAGGTCTCCAGATTTGTTATGAATGCCAAATGTTGCGTTAAAATCTCCGATTGCAGCGTCGGTTGTATGAACGTTTCTGCATTCTCATCGACTGCGAAGTCAGCTTCGGTAAACCCATAGCTTCTAAGCGTCATATCGCCGCCGTTAATTTGTGCCCAGCGTTTCCAAGCGCGCTCTTCCTGCGTCGTTAATGCTTTAATCATTAAGTCCTCGTGGTTACCTTTGAGTACGAGCGCTCCGGCTTCTTTTAAAGCAATCACTTTTTCAATAACTCCCCTGGCATTCGGACCGCGATCCACATAATCGCCAAGTAAAATCAGTTGATCCTTCTCGGGATTATACCCAACAGCTGCTAGTAAACCATCGAACTTCTCAAGCTCCCCGTGAATATCGCTAATGACAAGCATTCGTTCCATCTCGTTCTCCCCCTGCTGACTGGTTTTTCAATTTTATTAGTATAAAAGGATTAGAGCCAATCTGCAACGACTACAAAGATGTCTTACAAAAGATTGATTCAGCCTACTATTTTAGTTAAAATCGCTTACACAAGCTTTCGCTAACTAACTATAATCTTTACGTAAGCTTGTAAGTACCAAGAGAAAGGGGGGATAAGATCCTGTACCAAGAACGAATGGTTTAAGTTAATCGTTATGCAATCGGATTGAAATTATGGGATAAGAAGGTGCGCGTGAATGAAGTGGCATATATCATTATTGTCGGCAGTCCTCATTAGCTTAACTTTAATCCCGGTTGTCCATGCGGAGGAAACTATCGTTCATGGCAACCGAACTTCAATGGCGCAACAGTCAGATAACTTCAAAGATTTAATTGATTTGCCACAAGATATCAAAGTCAAATTTGACGCAATGATGCAAGAAAATGTGTTTGATGGGATCTCGGAACATGCATTTGGATTGAACGATAAAATGAATCGTGCTCAATTTGCCAAGGTAGCCGCGATTATCTTTGCACTGCCGATTCCTACCTCGGCTACACAGTCGTCATTTGCTGATGTGCATGCCGATGATCCAGCTAATGGTTATGCTCTCCCCTATATCGAAGCTCTTAGAGCAGCCGGACTTACGAATGGAATCGATGCGGATGGCAAGCTATACAATCCCGCAGGCCAAGTAACCAGACAAGAGTTAGCTGCGTTCTTGATCCGCGGGCTGAAGTGGAGGGATTCCGGGATCATACCGACGACGGACAGCACGGTCGACGACTGGGCGCAAGGTTATGTCACGCTGGCCATTCAGAATAAGCTCATGACGAACATAGCCGTCGGAAGCTTCGGAGGCAAAGCCCCCTCCACCCGTAAAACGCTAGCATTAGCCAGCTTTGAAGCGCGGCATGCCTTCCAGAGCCATGCGGCACCTGCCTCCGGCAGTCTAACCGTTGTAGAGAGCTTACCCGCTGGAATAACTGTCCTGCCAACAAAGATTGAACTCGATGAATCCGTTAAGCTTAGCGCTGGGGATACCTATTATGGCGCTGATGGAAGAATTGCGACAACAGGGCAACCGCCGGTGATCGGCCTGAAAGTGACGGGGCCAGACAATTACGAGTTTACCCTGAGCCAAATTGAGACCCTATACAGCAGCGGTTATTTGGATATATCTGCTTCAGGCGGCATAGTACTCGATAACCCAGCTATCGGACAGAGTTATGTCGGACTTGGCAAAATTGTCATGAAGGAGGTCACTTCCGAAGGGGACGCATCGATCTCAGCTAGCCTTACTCATATTGGCGATGCCGCCGCGATTCAGACATTTAAAGTCGCGCCTATGCGCATACCCGCGAGCATCGAAGTCAATACCAAGGAAATGGTTGCACTCGCAGAGAATGATCAGCCGCAAGGATTCACATTTACAATTAAAGACCAATATGGCAAAGCATTTAATGCGGCCTCTTCTCTCGACAACACGCAATACATGATCACGTATAAGCTTGAAAGGGTTTCCGGAGGGCCTAGTTTGCAAAGTGCCGGGGGGATTTTTGAAACTCCATGGGATGAGACGATTCCTTCTGACTCAGACAAACGTATTCTAACTTGGCAGTTGCCTGTTGACAAAAGCGGTGATCTCAATAAATTTATGTTCAAATCTAGCCAGCAAGCGGTAAGCCCAGATGGTTCCCATTATAAAATTACAGCTGCAATAATCAATCAAGACACCGCTGAATCGATTACCTCGGCAACTGCTAATTTAGATGTATACAACTGGAAGGATTACGATCCCTTCATGAAGTATGAGTTGGATATGCTTGATGACCATTTTGCCGCAGGCAAATATTTATTCGAGCGCAATTTACTCGGTAGTCCAGATGATGTTGCTACTATGAATACGAAATACGCCTATTATGGAAAAGAAATCAATATCATTGCTTCTGATGACAAGAACAGAAGAATCGATATGACGAAGGTGCTCAAAGACGATAAAGGCCAACCGATTTCCGTCATTCAACAAGTCTCAGCCGATACTAATAATTCGATTCTGGCCGCCCCAAGTATTAATACATCAGGCATTCCTGTGTATAAGGCGTATGGCATCCAACCGACAGACTTATTTAACGTCAACGTAACGTTTTACACGCCAAGCGGATCAAAAACATTAACCAAACAACAAGTGACAGTCGACTTTGGCGAGCCGATAGCAAAAGCGGTAGCTTTGAAAAATACGACACTTCCTTTCAACTTAAATACCGTTTATACCATCCTCAAGGCAGACGGAAAATCGGAACAAATAAAAGGCTCCGACTATCTAGCTAGTAATCCCTATGTGTGGGAATTTCTAAAATTCAGTGACAATAGTGGTCAGAACATGAAAACCGAAAGCAGCTTCTTTAAATATTTTATCCAGGCAACTGACCAATTTGGCTACAAATATCAGAACACCAGTAATGGACAAATCACGGATTTCATCGATAACCTCGACATTCTCAAAGTTCAAGTTGTCATTGATACGGATAACAAATATCCGCCTAAGTGGAGCGTCAAAGACAAGGCATTACAGGATAAAATCTGGATCGATGACCAGTTCCGGCTTCATTATGAACCTGCTGCCCGGAACGCCGACGGGTCTTTCGACTACTCAAAGAAAAATTTGCAGAGTTTCAGCATCGAGCTCAWTACGCCTTCCATGCAGCGGGCATGGTGCACTGTGACATTCAACTATTAAATGAAAGACGCCCTCTCCAATAATGAGAGGGCGTCTTTCATTTAAATTACTTGTATACTTCAACACTAGTAACTGGAATTTATACCGCTAATTCCCTGATCCAACCCATTTCCAACCCTAGTAACTGGAATTTCTACCGCTAATTCAGCCAAATTGGGGCGTATGCTCAATCTATCGCCGATTTAGATGTAGTTTCTGCTGTTATCTCTTTCTTAGCCTCTTCGCAGACCATATTAGCAGTAGATTTTCCTTTTATTGCTGATCGGCCAATGAAAGACAACATTGCTGACTTGTTTACCTCATTGACGGTATACGGGAGCACCCAGAGGTGCCGACCGTGCTCCTCCATCAACAGTAATTTCCGCTCCCTGCACGAATGATGATTCATCGGATGCAAGGAACAATACCGCACTCGCGATCTCCTCCGGATCACCCATTCGGTTAAGCGGAATTGTACGCGCTTGCGAATCCTCAAGTTTCGCGGTTTCTTCAGGCGTCGATTTTTTCCAGATCGGGGTGCGAGTTGCTCCAGGCACCACCGTGTTTACGCGGATGCCCCGAGGCGACAACTCGGATACCAACACCCTGGCCATACTGCTGATGGCCCCCTTACTCGCCGCGTATGCGGCTCTTCCCGGTGCACCATCCGTGGCGCGTGTTGAGCCGGTCAAAATAACCGAAGCCCCTTCCTTCAGGTGCGGCAAAGCTGATTGTACCGTGAAGAAGGCGCCCGTCACGTTAATTTTAAGAACTTCTTCAAATACCGAAAGTTCTGTATCTCCTAATGGTGTAGCAGATGAAATGCCGGCATTCGCATAAACGATGTCTAGTCCGCCGAAGGTTGCGACAGCTTTGGACAACGCATGATCCATACTTGCCGGATCGGTTGCATCCGCTTGAAATGCCAGGACACTTGGTCCAAGTTCATCGGCCACCTCATTTAATGTGGTTTGATTTCGACCAGTGATCACGACCTTTGCGCCTTCTGCGATGAACAGTTTCGTGGTTGTCAAACCAATCCCGCTATTACCTCCTGTAATTAAAGCCACTTTGCCATCAAGTTTTCCCATTTCTCTACTCCTTTGATCCGATTATCGCCTCTATTGTTTGCAACTATTCCGCAAAGTTTAATATGGTATAAAATTCCCCAATTCATTCATTGGATAGTCAGTTGATGCCATCAGTCGTATTAACGAATACAAGCATGATCCATGGGAAGCTGAAAATGCGAATAAAACATATGCTTTGCATATCATGCAGTCGGTGGATTATACCTTGAAGACGATAGACGAATATGTGATTAAGGAGCTGCAAACTAATCAGCGGATTGACCAGTTCTTTGACAATAAATTGGAGGGAAATCCTTATTACTCGGCTTATGAGGTCACAGAATTGATTCGGGTGATGATGAATTACAACAAGTTCATTGACTCGGTTTATTTTTACCGGGATTCTGATCAAATGGTCATTAGTCCGAACACAATGATAGCGGCAGACCGTTTCGGCGATAAAGCGTTTATCGATAAAATGATCCAAAGCTCTTCTCAATATGAACTGACAAATCAGCGGCTTTACAAAGAATTTACAGAGATGGATCAACGAAAGCTTGTCATTTCTCTCGTACGAAAGTTCCCCCTCTTATCTGGGCAAAAAGGCATCATTGTAGTC
>NZ_JBFTQB010000248.1:0-7258 GCF_056398785.1 Paenibacillus sp. 01T422
TATCAGCGATTACCGTTCCTAAGGATGTCGTTGATATGCCCCAACCAATCCCATGAACGAAACGGGCGGCAAGAATGAGTGTAATGACAGCCATGTACGAATAGCCGGCTATCGTTAGCGCACAGATAGCTAACCCAACAAGCAACACGTGCTTTCTACCAAGCAGGTCAAGAGCTCTCCCGGCAAAAGGGCGGGTTAGTAGCGATGAAATTGTAAAAATACCGATGACGAGCCCGATTTGCAGATCATTCCCCCCTAACTGCGATATATGTGTAGGAATGGTTGGGATTAACATTTGAAAACTAAAAAAAAGCAGTAAATTGGACAGCGATGTAACAAGAAAAGCCTTTGTCCAAAGCGGTTTCCGTTTTTTCTTTTCATTTTCAGATAAAGATTTCATGTGACCTCCCATGTTGAAAGTAGGCAAACCTGTTATATAGAGGGAAATCAGGCAGCACGCCTTTAAGTATGCCCAGAGGAATGTAATTGAACGCAACATGAGGTTTGATGGCAACGTAATCCACCGAAGAGTGTGCTTTTGACTAATATCATTTCGGAAAGGTGACACTTATGCAATTCGCAACTGTAAGCGGGCTGTGGTTCTCTTTGTCTATACCTTTCATTGTGCTGTTATATATGTTGAAACGCCGTTATATCGACACAGAGATATCCAGCCATCTGCTATGGCGGCGCATACTCCGTGAGCAAGAGGCTAACCAGCCATGGCAGCGTCTACGACGCCAATTACTGCTTTTACTTCAACTATTAGCAGCTATGTTTCTTGTACTGGCGCTGATGCAACCGGTGATTCGGGGCCAGCAGTCGGTGAAATCACATGTCTTTTTTGTAATTGACGCTTCAGCAAGTATGGCGACACTAGCGAATCAAGGTTCAACAAGACTGGAGCAAGCAAAACATAGCATCCTAACTTATGCACAAGAGGAAGCAAAGAACCGGACGTATTCTCTTATGGTCATCAAGGATCAGCCAGAGCTGGTTTTACAAAAGGAATCGAACGTTTCGGCGCTTCGAGAAGCCCTGGATCACATATCTGTTTTTTATGGCAAAACGAATGTTCAGGAATCGCTGTCTTTGGCTTCCGCTCTAACGCGTGAAGAAACCGATGGGGAAGTACGCATCTATACGGACAGGCAGTGGCCAGAGAAAGTAGAGGATATCACTTTTTCAGTACCTGCTCAGATCGTTAGTGCTCAACCCTCCAATGAGGAGGCTGCCGTGAATGTGTCAATTTCACAATTCGGAGTCAAAAATAGGGAGTCGGAGGTCAGCGCAGTTGCCGTGCTGAAAAATTGGGGGACCGTAAGCACGGAGGTAGAAGCAAAACTTTTTGCGGATTCGCAGTTGGTTCGAACCGATAAGTTGCAGCTGAAAGCCGGCGAGCAAAAGTCGCTTTTTTTGGAAAAGTTGGCTTATGCCAATGTGTACAAGCTTCAAATAGAAACAAGGGATTCCTTGGAAGCTGACAACAGCAGCTATGCTTTCCCGGAAGGGACAGGGCGAACACAAGTCGCCTATGTAGGGGAAGGGAATCTCTTCTTGCAAAAAGCACTTCTTCTGGCTAAGGCGGATGTGCTTCACATTCAGAGAAGCGATGACGGCACGTATCCGCCTCCAATAGGTTTGAAACCGGATCTAATCATCGTTGATGGTGTGGATGAATCCGCTTTGAAAACGAGCAAATGGCAAGAACTTCTGGCATCCAAGCCCTTATGGCGGTTTCCATCAGCTGGAGCATCAATGGTAGCTATTGAACGCAAAAATCCTTTTATAATCGAGGATCATCCAATCATGCGCTATATTCGTCTGCAGGATGTGAACGTCGCACAAGCACAGAGCCGAGCGGCTCTACCATGGGAAAAAGCGATCGTATCCTCAGCGGGCATTCCGTTGATCTTGGCAGGTGTAGAGGAAGGTGCTGCAAGGGTAGCATTTACTTTTCCACTCGAACAATCGGATATGGCCCTTCGGCCGGAATTTCCTATCCTTGTTCAAAACACGCTTGCTTGGTTAACTCAACATCAGGGAGGGAACCTTGGCCGCGTCATAGCAGGGGAACGGATTGATGTCACCTTGCATCCCCAGACAGTGAAAGCGGTATGGACAGCCGAAGGAGAAGCGGGAATTAAGGAGCAGGCAGCAGATCTTAATGGAAAAGTACTGTCTTCAAGGCAATCCGTGCCGATGCTGCCAGGATTGTATTCATTTAAAGAATTTGACGAGGCTGAACATGAGGTTGGGGCACACTTAATCGAAGTAGTGATGGATGCCCGGGAATCTAACGTGAACGCTTTAACGGACAATAAGCTCAGCATGAAACCAAACCCCGATCAGCAAACTTTAATGAATAAAGGAACTGATCCGAACATTGGTGTGACTTCGTTAGTTCCTTGGGTCGTGATGATTTTAATTTTGCTGCTTGGGTTGGAATGGGAGGTGTACCGACGTGGGCATTCAGTTTAAGTATTCCCTCGGTCTACTCTTACTATTGTTGCTGCCTGTTTACCTGTGGTGGATGTCGCGAGGCCTTCACCGGCTACAAGGGGCTAGAAAAAAACTCGTTATTACACTGCGCGCCAGTGTGCTGCTCCTTCTGATAATGGCCTTGGCGGGAGCTCAACTGTTCACTAGCATCAATAACAAAAGTGTTGTGTTCACGGTAGACCGCTCAGATAGTGTAAAAGAAGAAGCCAAAGCAGCTCAGTGGATCCAAGACGCGGTAAAAGCTCGCGGATCCGCTCAAGACGAGGCCGGTGTCGTTTCATTAGCGCTGCAAGCTTCGATTGAGAAGACGCTTGATATAAGAGACATGGATGGCTTTCAATTTACAACCCAATCGAATCCTCAATTCTCAAATGTGGCTTCGGGTCTACAACTAGCTTCGAGCCTTCTCACGAAAGGGAATGCTGGACGTGTCATTGTCATGTCAGACGGTGAAGAAAATGTAGGAGATATGCTGCGTCAAGGAAAGCTGCTCCGAGATCGCGGGATTCAGGTAGACGTAGTTCCACTGGCTGGCAAGGAACGTAAAGACGCAGCGGTAGAAGCGGTTCGCGTCCCAGAAAAGCTCTATCAAGCAGAAGCTTATACGATTGAAGTCATTATTCGCTCCACGAGCTCAGGGCCTGCTCAATTGCGGATATTTGAGGATAATCGAGAAATATCTGTGCGGTCCCTTGAGCTTACCAAGGGAGAAAATCGTTATGCCCTGCAATCACTTGCCAAAGAATCAGGCTTTCATCGTTATCGAGCAGAAGTGTATATGGAGGGTGATGAGCTTTCAACCAATAATACACACTATGCATTCAGCAAGGTGCAAGGGCCGCCGAAGGTGCTTATTGTAGAGGGGAAACCCGGCATTTCGCAAAATGTAGAGGGAGCGCTGCAAGCTTCTCTGATTCCTTATGAAACCATACAACCAGAGCTTTTATCCAATGATTTTGTGATGTACACCAGCTATGAAAGCATCATTCTCAACAATACAGCGGCTACTCAAATCCCTCAGCTCAAAATGGAAATGATCGAGGGCGCGGTCCGCGATTACGGTGTTGGCCTTGTCATGCTTGGAGGAGATAATAGCTACGGCTTAGGCGGGTATTTCAAAACACCTATTGAGCGAGCCTTGCCAGTCTATATGGATTTGCGAGGGAAGCGGGAAATTCCGTCACTGGGGATTGTGCTGGTCATGGACAAATCAGGCAGCATGTCCGGAGAGAAAATAAAACTGGCGCAAGAAGCTGCCTCGCGAACGGTTGATCTTTTAAGGGAAAAAGATACACTTGGGGTGCTTGGCTTCGATTCTTCACCAAATTGGTATGTACAGCCTCAAAAATTGAATCAGAAGTCGGATGTCATTCAGAAAATCAACTCGATCCCTGCAGACGGGGGAACTGAGATTTATACCGCGGTGGCAGAAGCATATGCCAAGTTAGCGAAAGTGGATGCACAGCGGAAACATATTATTTTGCTTACGGATGGTCAGTCGGCAACGACACAAAGTTATGAAGCACTGACTTCTGAGATGCAAAAGGAAAATATCACGATGTCGACGGTAGCGATTGGAACCGATGCGGATCAAGCTTTGTTAAGTAAACTTGCCGAGCTTTCGAAGGGCAGATATTATGCGGCGGTGGACCAAACGACGATTCCAGCTATTTTTAGCCGGGAAGCTGTTCTTATCTCCCGTACATATGTAGTTAATCAGCCTTTCGTGCCTGCAGTAACCGGTGGCTCAGATTGGGCAGGTTTGTGGGGGGGAGGTCTGCCGCAGCTCCAAGGTTATATCGCTACAACACCGAAGGAAGCAGCTGAAGTGATATTGTCGAGCCCAGAGCCTGACCCGGTTTTGGCAAGGTGGCAGTATGGTTCAGGGAGATCTGTAGCGTGGACTAGCGATGTTACCGGTGCGTGGTCCTCTTCCTGGGTCACTTGGCCATCATTTGCTCCGATGCTTACCAGCATGATCAAATGGACTTTCCCGCAATTTCAATCCTCGCCACTTGAATTGAACGGGCATTTATCAGGTGATGAGTTGTCCCTCCAGGCCAAGGTCGGCAATTCTGAACTTGACAGTACAGGCGGTCAGGGAGAACTTCGGGCTACCGTGACAGATGAAGATTTAAGTACACAGGAGCTAACTTTCACGTCTACAGCTCCTGGCGATTATTCAGCGCAGCTATCTGTGGATAAGTCTGGCGTGTATCTGGCCAAAACCGAACTCCTCGCCGCAGGCAGCGAGACGGAAGAGACGCCAAGGCGCGTCATCGGCAGCTCGACGACCGGCATTGTGATCCCGTATTCTCCGGAATACCGGATCACGGACGGTTCAGGGCTCGGCAAGCTTCAGCAGCTGGCTGAGCTTACGGGCGGCCGGATGCTCTCGTTGGAGCATCCGGAAGAAGCCTTCGCCTTCGCTTCTGCCGCGCAGAAGCGATTCATTCCCATCAGCGAGTACCTGCTGATGGCTGCGCTCGCGCTGCTGCTGATGGACATCGCAGCGCGTCGCCTTGCCCTGCCGCCCGGCCTGTGGGCGCGGGCGTTCACTCGGCGGGCCGCTCCTGCGGGCCCGCCCTCACCGGAGACGCCGCTGGCGCGTCTCCGCGAACGCAAGCAGCTTGCGGAGCATAAGCTGCAGCGCGGTTCGGAGCGTCGGGCCGTAGGCGACGCTCCACCGGCCGCTTCGCGGCCTGTGCCGGAGCAGCCTGCTGCTGCTCCGGAGGCTCCGGCGGCTGGCGGTGCGCCGCCGGACAGCATGAGCCGTTTGCTGGAAGCCAAACGGCGTGGCGGTGGCCGCAAATAGCTTGCAGGCTAGCAATTTTGAGCAAGGTACGATAAACTACTTGTTGAATGGTGTCGAATACGACATTGAATTGACAAGTGAAATAGGAGGGAATTCTTATGGCTAGAAATAGCTACTCCATCGGTATCCTGTTAATTGGCCTGGCCGTATTATTGCTTCTTGGGAAATTAGGCGTTATTCACTTTATTTTTTCCTTCTTATGGCCTCTTGTTTTGCTTGCACCTGGACTGCTTTTTCACATCTTGTACTTTAACCGCACTTGGCCGGCAGGCGTACTCGTCCCTGGAGGCATTTTGACGACGTATGGCTTGATGTTCTTTTTCTGCAACATATTTGGTTGGAGCTCCATGAGCTATCTCTGGCCTGGATTCATACTCGGCGTAGCCATCGGATTGTATGAGCTCCATCTGTTCGATCGGGGAAGTGACCGAGGGGTTTGGATTGGCGCAGTAGTGCTCGGTATCATTTCTGTGGTACTTTTCGGAATTACGCTGCTTGTCAAATTAGGGATATATGTAATCGCTTTGATCCTTGTTGCAGCTGGACTTCTAATGATTTTTCGCAGGAAAAATGTGTGGTAATCCGTATGTGTTTTATGTAAAAGTTTGATGTTGCTTGTCAATTGCCTTGCATAATGTCGAGAAACTGCGTATAATAAACATAAATGTCAAGCGTCGGCGCTTTTGTCCGACGCTTGTTTTATGAACAGAGACGAAAATTATAGGGTAGAGAGGGTTTGACATTCATGCAAGCAAGAGAAAAGATCCGCAATATTGCAATTATCGCTCACGTTGACCACGGCAAAACAACACTCGTAGATAAATTACTTCAACAATCCGGTACATTCCGTGACAATGAAGCAATCCAAGAAAGAGCGATGGACTCAAACGATCTCGAGAGAGAACGCGGTATTACCATTCTTGCAAAAAATACAGCTATTAATTATAAAGACTACCTGATTAACATCGTAGATACACCAGGACATGCCGACTTTGGCGGTGAAGTAGAACGTATCATGAAGATGGTTGACGGGGTTTTGCTCGTTGTTGATGCCTTCGAAGGTACAATGCCGCAAACAAAGTTCGTTCTTCRCAAAGCGCTTGAAAGCAACCTTAAGCCAGTTGTTGTCGTTAACAAAATTGACCGTCCGAATGCTCGTCCAGCTGAAGTAGTGGATGAAGTTCTAGACTTGTTCATTGAACTTGGTGCTACGGATGAGCAACTTGATTTCCACGTAGTTTATGCCTCCGCGCTACAAGGTACTTCCAGTCTTGAAGCTGATAAGCAAGATCAGAACATGGAAGCTATCTATGAAACGATCGTTACGCACATTCCTTCTCCGACAGAAGATGTGGATCAACCACTACAATTCCTTGTTACACTGATGGATTACAATGAATACCTAGGTCGTATCGGTGTAGGCCGTGTGAACCGTGGTAAAATTCGCCAAGGCCAAACGGTTGCGGTTATGACTCGTGAAGGCGGACAAAAGCAAGCAAGAATCGAGAAACTTTTCGGTTTCACAGGTTTGAAACGTATTGAGATTGAAGAAGCAGCTGCAGGGGATATCATTGCAATTGCCGGTATCAAAGATATCAACATTGGTGAAACGGTAGCAGATCCTGCGAATCCGGAAGCTTTGCCAGTATTGAAAATCGATGAGCCTACTCTGCAAATGACATTTGTCGTGAACAACTCACCTTTCGCAGGTCGTGAAGGTAAATGGGTTACTTCCCGTAAAATTCGCGAGCGTCTCTACAAAGAGCTTGAAACAGACGTAAGTTTGCGCGTAGAAGACACTGACAGCCCTGATGCGTTCATCGTATCCGGCCGTGGTGAGCTTCACTTAGGTATCTTGATTGAAAACATGCGTCGTGAAGGCTTTGAATTGCAAGTTTCCAAGCCGGAAGTTATCATTCGTCAAGTTGAAGGTCAAAAAAT
>NZ_JBFTQB010000249.1:0-13836 GCF_056398785.1 Paenibacillus sp. 01T422
GTCAAGTGGTGTCGTTAAGGTAACAGGCGTCAAGTGGTGTCGTTAAGGTAACAGGCGTTTCCGTAGATACAAATACGGTTGCTCTCACAATAGGAGGCACGCAAACGCTGGCAGCAACAATTACACCAGCAGATGCGACGAACAAAGCAGTAACCTGGAAATCGGACAAGCCAGAAGTAGCAACTGTAGATAATGCTACAGGTAAGGTGACGGCAGTTACAGCTGGAACGGCTACGATTACGGTAACGACCGAAGATGGTGGGTTTATGGCAACAAGTGTTGTAACTGTGAGTGCAGCGTCAAACGATAGCTCAAGTGGTGGCACGAAAGACGACAATGGCTTAAGTGGCTCTGCTAACGGTGGCAATGTTAATCCTGGCACATCTACTGACGTGAAAGACACATCAGGGCAAGTCAGCGTGCCTGCAGACACGATCAAAAACAGTGCAAATGGAAAAAGCACGGTAGATTTGCCAGCTAATACGACGGAAGTCAAGCTCCCATCGAACACAGCCGATCTGCTTGCACAAAATATGCTTGAAGTGAAATCGGATAAAGTAACGATGGAAATACCTTCTGATCTTATTAAGAAACTGACAAGTCAAGTTTCGGCTGACGTACTGAAAGACAGCTTCATTTCCTTGAAATTCAAGCCAATTTCGGCGTCTGAAGCGAATGATGTTATCTCCAAAGGACAAAACGCAACGAATTCGGATATCAAACTTGCAGGAGAAATTTATGAATTCAAGCTGTCTGTTACAAGATCAGATGGGTCGATAGTCGCAGAGTTATCGAATTTCGACCAACCGATGACGATTCATTTTAAAGTAGACGCATCTATTAATCCAAAATTAGCGGGAGTCTACTACATTGCAGAGGATGGCAAACTTGAATTCATTGGCGGTCGCTACGAGAATGGCGAAATGATTGCACAAATCAGCCACTTTAGTAAGTATGCCGTTCTGGAAGTGACCAAATCCTTTGCCGATGTACCGAATGACCATTGGGCAGCAGGTGTCATCAAAGAATTGGCTGCGAAACAAATTGTGAGCGGAACAAGCGAAACAACGTTTGAACCGGGACGCAATGTAACTCGTGCCGAGTTTACGGCACTATTAGTCAGAGCTATGAAACTGACAATTGCCGGTAAAATTTCGTTCGCGGATGTGCAAACAGGTGACTGGTATGCAGAAGCAATTGCCATTGCGGTCAAAGCAGGTATCGTAAACGGTAAGAGTGAAACAGCTTTTGRTCCCAATGCGCAGATTACCCGCGAGGAAATGGTGACGATGATGATGCGCGCTTATGCCGCAGGTCATGGCAGCCAATCGGAAGGTAAGACGAGTGTGAAGTTTACGGATGAAACTGAAGTTTCAACTTGGGCTATTCCATATTTGAATCAAGCAGCTGAACTTCAACTTGTACAAGGCCGCTCCGCAGGGAGATTTGATCCGAAAGGCATCACAACCCGAGCCGAAGCCGCTCAAGTCATTTATAACGTAATTTCAAAATAACGGTTCATTGCAAGGAGAGAAACAGAATGCCATTCACAAGAATGGCATTCTGAATTCTTGTGAAACAATCTAGATTATGGGGGAAACCATGTTTCAGTTAAAACTTTTACGTCGTTTCAATGTGTCGCTGTTGCTTGTACTTCTGCTGTTCATTGTTCCATTCAAGCAAATCGTTGAAGCCCATGCGTACAGTGCGGCCTATACGACTTTAACGCTGACAAAGACGCAGACGGAAATGACTTATGCCTTGGATGAATTGTCCGTAATCGAGTTAGTCGGCGGCGATCTGAATAAGAATCAAATGATCGAGCAGGAAGAATTCGATGCGATGAAAGACAAAGTCCTGGCGATGTTCAAGGATAGTGTCACTTTGAAAGTTAACAATCAGCCTAAAGCTTGGACCCAAGTGGAGAGCTTTATTCTTGATCGCAAAGGCGACGCAACGAAAGTTATTCTGAAAGTTGTGTATCCACCGGTATCTGCAAATGATGCCATTTCCCTAACCGATAAACAATATGAAAATGATGTGAAAACAAATTATGTAAACTTGTTGACGATTGAATATGGAACTCAAAAGAGCACGGCTGCACTATCCGGTAAAGAACGTAATTGGCTTATGCTGATGACATCCGACGAGTATGCGAAATTGCTTCAGGACAACCAACCGGCGCAGAGTATGATGGATACGAATATAAATCCTCAATCGCAAGTGGCAGCAGCAGACAATACCGATTTTCAATCAACTTCAGGATGGCTCTCCTTTTTCAAGCTTGGGATGAACCATATTTTAACGGGTTATGATCATCTGCTATTCCTATTTTCGCTTCTCATTGCAAGACAATCTTTCAAACAATACGCAACAATGATCACAGCTTTTACTGTGGCTCATAGCTTTACATTAACTTTAACTGTGCTTGGTATTATCAATGTCCCGGCTTATATCGTAGAGCCCGCAATTGCGCTGAGCATTTGTTATGTAGCTGTCGATAATATGATTCGTAAACAGGTAAGTCACCGCTGGGTCCTGACTTTCTTATTCGGACTAATCCATGGAATGGGATTTGCGGACATTATGAAGGAAATGGTCATACCACAAAATGAACTAGCTGTGGATTTGATCAGTTTCAATCTCGGAATCGAAGCAGTGCAAATTACGCTCGTAGCTTTATTATTACCGCTGCTATACTTCCTTCACCGTTGGAAATTATCGAGACGCGCCGTTGTTGCGGCTTCCGGCATCGTGCTAGTACTAGGCGGGATTTGGCTGGTTGAAAGGCTTTTCACATAGATAAAGAGCATATAAATTGAAATAGGTAGGGGGAAGTTCCTTGCAAAATACGGCAGTGCAGACGAAATCAATGTGGAACAGCAATATGCTCGCCGGTCTTTGTCTAGCTTTTATCGCATTCTTATACTTCTTCTCTACCAAAGCTCCTGGAACAGTATTAAATAATCCGAAACTACAAATTTTCAAAACGATGTTTATAAGCATCATCCTAGAAGCTATGCCATTTATTCTGATCGGTGTGCTTATTTCAGCTCTGCTGCAAGTATTTGTTTCTGATCATACCATTCGTAAAATGATTCCTAAAAATCCGATTTTGGGTATTATCACGGCTAGCATTTTGGGCATCATTTTCCCGATCTGCGAATGCGGCATGGTTCCCGCGATAAGGAATCTGATTCAAAAAGGAATGCCTTTATATGTGGCAACAACGTTTATCTTGGTTGGTCCGATCCTGAATCCGATCGTATTCTGGTCTACGTTCGTAGCTTTTCGTACTCGGCCGGAAATTGTGTATTCTCGCATGGGCCTTGCTTTTATCGTTGCCCTTGTCATCGGATTAATTGTTTATAAGTTCATTCATCCGGATCAATTAAAGCATACGCTACAATCGGTGCACAAGCATGGAAGCCATGGGCACGAACCTACACACGAGCACGGGCATAGCCATGAACGTCCGAACAAGCTTGTCGAAGTAATGGGCCATACGGTTAGTGAATTTTTTGAGATGGGAAAATTTTTGCTCTTCGGAGCGGTCCTTGTGGGACTGCTACAGACTTTTATGTCCAAGGATAATCTTCTAGCTTTGGGTCATGGTCAGGCAAGCACTAATTTATTGATGATGGGACTTGGTTTCTTATTGTCATTGTGCTCCACGTCGGATGCTTTTGTTGCGCAATCCTTTCAAACGACATTTTCGCCAGGGTCGCTTGTCGCCTTCATGGTTTTGGGACCTATGCTGAATTTGAAAGGGCTTTTGATGATGTCGGCAGTTTTTAAGAAAAAATTTATTGCCATACTTAGCCTGCTCGTCATTGTTTTCGTCTATGCAGGGACAACGCTGCTGGAAGCTTTCATTTTAAAATAAGTAGAGATTTGCAACTATGGATGGGGGAGCTTCCAAATGTTCAAGGTAAATGCGGCAGTCATTCACAACTATTTAAGAGCTGTGATCTTGCTGGGCTTTGCGATATTGATCGTGTATTTGGTCGGATCAGGAGAGATTCTCCTTTATGTAACACCGAAGCTAATCATTTATTTAAAAGCTGCTGCAGCGGGACTTTTTATTGTCGCTATTTTTCAATTTTACATTTCTTTTCTTTCGATGAGGCGTACAGTTATCGTATGCAATTGCGATCATGATCACGATCACGGGCATAGTCACGAGCCACCACGTTCACTAGGCAAAAATATCGTCATCTATGGTTTGTTTCTCCTTCCGTTGGTGTTTGGAGCAGCATTGCCGAATACGGCACTTGCCGGTTCGCTCGCTCAGCAGAAAGGCATGAATCTCGGGGGAATGGCGGTGAATGCTAATTCGGCTCCTGCCGATTTGGTTGAAGTGGACAGCAATGAAGATCCCGTACTGAAGGAAAAGTTTAAAACGGCGGTATACAATCGGAATTATGCAAAACTGGGCATGCTTTTATATAAGCAAAATGAAGTCGAAATGAAAGACGAATGGTATATCGAAAAATTGCAAGCCATGAATATGTTTGTTGATAATTTTCAAGGCAAGTCGATTAAAATTACAGGATTTGTTTATCGAGAAGGCGGGATGCCTGACAATCAGTTCATTATTGGACGGATGGCGATGACGCATTGTATTGCGGATATTTCACCATATGGCATTATTACCGAGACTGCGAGTGCAGCTCAATACGCGAACGATTCATGGGTCACGATAACGGGTACGATCGATCAAACGATTTATCATGAACAGAAGGTTATGAAAATTATTATCGATAAAGTAGAACCTGCGACGGCAGCAAGCGTGCCGTACATATACCCGGATTGGGATTTTGCATCTAAATTGTAAATTCGATATTGTCAGAAGGAGGTGTGGACATGCTGTTGAGTCTGGGAAGTCTAATCCTTATTGTTCTTTATACCGGATATAGTATTTTTTATTTATTCCGCCGAAAAGCTAGAATAAAAGTTGAAGTTGGCGCGATTTTTGCTATGTTGATTGCGCTAATAGGAAGTACAGCTATGGGCTTTGTATCCGCGCAGGTATTAGGATCCAACATGGCGCAGTCGGTTCTTATTACCGCTTTATTTGTCCTTGCCTCGGGCTTTTTGGCTGGCAAAACGTTTAGCTTTCAAACAGCAATAAATGGCATCTTAGCAGGGTGTGGCGGTGGGCTGGCAGGTGGGCTGTTCGGTGTACTGGTGTTCACATCGAATAAAGTGATTCTGTCTGCAACGATTGCATTTCTAATTTTCATGTTTCTTACTCAAAAATGGATTGAATGGCAGTCGAATCGAATCGAGATCAAAAGAAAGCCGGTCAAAGGCAGCAAAAATAAAACCAAACCTAAGACTTTCTCCTATACAGGGTCAATTATCCTGGCAGCGGTGATCATTGCTTTTGGCGGCGGAGTGTGGAGTCAGAAAAATCATATTCAAACGGGGATTTTCGGCCAACCGAAAACGCAGCTCGCGACAGTTGATGAAAATAATGATCTTCAGGTAGCTGTTATTCAAGTGACCCGTTCCGGCCTAAGTCCGAAAAATACGGTTTTCAAATCGAAACAAATGATTAAAGCGATCGTCAATCTGGACGGTAATGCCGGAGCAGGCTTGAAGCTTAAATCTGAATCCCTGGGAATTGATGCTGATTTGACCAAGGGTGACAATGTATTCTTGATGAATAATCCGTTGCCAGGAACCTATGCGTTTACGATAGAGCCCAGCGGATTCCAGGGCAGCTTCACAGTTGAGTAAGGACAGGAGAATCGGACATATATATGTATGGGCCCAGGTATCTTGATGGGCTCTTTTTTTAGTGCTACAAAATATACCAAATATGCTGAATCGAAAATACAAGGTTCTTTGCATAAAGGCATTGTCTTAATGAGGAAAACTCCGTATAATTAATTGTGAAATTATGTAAATTGGTAATGAACGAAATTTCATATCATAGTGAGGGCGGAGACACATGGGTGGAGACAAACTGGAGAAGATTGTAGATGCAGCTCGCATGTACTACCAATTGGATTATAGTCAACAAGATATAGCCAAGAAGTTAGGCGTATCTCGTCCGACTGTATCCCGATTTTTGCAGCAGGCAAAAGAAGAGGGAATAGTCCAAATCAAAATTATAGATCCGATTGAAAATAAAGAGCTTTTAGCCGAAAAGTTAGAAGAAAAGTTTCGGCTAAAAAAGGTGGTCGTCGCTTCAGTTCCTGAATATGAAGACCATATCGTTAAGAAATATATTGGGGAAGCAGCCGCTGAATATTTGGATGAAGTCGTCAAGGATGGCGATACGATCGCGATGACTTGGGGCACGACGCTCTACGAAGTAGCCATCCATTTGCCGAATAAACTTGTGAAGGATGTGACCGTCGTTCAACTGAACGGTGGTGTCAGCTATTCGGAGACGAATACGTACGCATCCGAGATCATCCAGCTTTTTGGTCAAGCATTCAACACGACTCCGCATTTATTACCATTACCTGCAATTGTGGATCACGCTGTCGTGAAGCACGCCATTGAGGCGGATCGGCATATACGTAAAATTCTTGAAATCGGAAAACGCGCGAATATCGCAGTTTTCACCGTTGGCGTACCGTCGGAAGACTCGGTGCTAATCAAGGCTAATTACTTCTCCGCAGTCGATCTGGAAATCATACACGCTAAGGGTGCTGGCGACATTTGCTCTAGATTTATTGATCTGGATGGCCAAGTTTGCAGTGAAGAGTTGAATCTTCGTACGATTGGTATCGATCTTGCCGAATTGCGAACAAAAGAGAAATCGATTCTCGTCGCTGGCGGCATGAAGAAGGTGGAAGCCATCTACAGTGTCCGCAATTGCCAGTGGAGCTATGGAGGCCGACAGGGTACATCAGAAGTAATAAAAATTCACTCACTAGCCCTGTGTATAAGCACATAGAGGCTTTTTTTAGTAGATAATAGTTAAAGTCTGTCCTAAACGTCTGTTAAAAAATAATGAGCAGGCTTGGAAAATCAGTAATGATAATCATTATCATGTATGATACAATGGTCTCTATGAATAGGATGGATGTTATTACATCATCCGGAGCTACACGAAGGAGGCCAGACAATGAGTTCATCTGTACAACATGTTCTCGCGGAGCAGTTCGGGGTTACTACGGAGTTACATCCACAGCCGTTATTTACAATAGCAGGCAGCCGTCTTTCTACAGAGGCTGGTATGAAGGAGCTAATTAGCGCTTACTCGCCGCTCATGAAGGCGCTTGAGCCTGCGGCGGCTTGTGTGTATTTTATAAGTAGACTTAGTGTTTTGAACATGGCTATGCATGGGATGGTGTTGAAAGATGAGTTAATTGATTTGGCTCCGGAGCTTTGGAAACTGCAGATCTACAAGCACAACCAAGGATATGCTGAGTTCCGCTATGTACTTCATGATATTCGGCAACTGGAAGGACCGCGTGAGGGAGAGCGTAGCGCTTGGCGCAAAGAGCGCTTAAGCCACTGGTACGGCACTCACATTCGTCCCATCGTAGAAGCGGCTTCTTTGGCTGCAGGTATGGATATTACACATTTGTGGAAGTTGTTTCCGACTCGCATGCGTTATATGTTCGACCGTTTGATAGAACAAGCGGGTTCCGAGCAGGAGCGATTGCGCATCGAGGAAGATTGGACGTTTGTTTCGAAAGAGCTGAACGGCCAAGTTTTCGGACGTGCGGGAAATCCACTGAACGTAAAGTTTATCTACCTTGATTATCCGGGTGCTCCCGGTGAACCGGATAATCAGCTGCGGATGAAGTCGGGTTGTTGCATGTTTTACTGCACAGAAGGCGGCAGTTATTGTTACACGTGCCCACGGCTGAAGCCGAGTGAACGCGAAGAGCGCAAGGTGCAGATCAGGGAGAAGTTGGCACGGGAGGCTGCGTCTAAGGCAGCTGCGACATAACATCATTGATACGAGGCTATCTGATTGGTCAGAAATGACTGAATGAGATAGTCTTTTTTTGTTTTGTGTCGGCCAAATCCCGTTCTTCCTACTGGATTGGGGTGCCTCAGCTCGAATAGATGGAAAATCTACCGTTAATCTACGCTGCTCGGTGGCATGGGACAAAATAGTGGTAGAAACTCCATCTAAATCATCGGCGATAGTCGAAATTGGATAATTTGGATGATATTAGAGGTAGGAAATGGAGTTAATTGGGCGAAAGTGGATCAATCGCGGAAAATAGCAGGAGTAATCGGCGTTAAGAGCAAGTAATCTACATGCAAGTGGCTCAGTTCCGAGGGACGATCGGATTGAGGTGGCCCAGCTGAAATAGATGGAAAATCTATCGTTAATCTACGCTGCTCGGTGGCAGGGGACAAAATAGTGGTAGAAACTCCATCTAAATGGTCGGAACTAGTTGAAATTGGATAATCTGGATGATACTAGAGGTAGAAAATGGAGTTAATTGGGCAAAAGTGGATCAATCGCGGAAAATAGCAGGAGTAATCGGCGTTAAGAGCAAGTAATCTAGCTGCTAAGTGGCTCAGTTCC
This sequence comes from Paenibacillus sp. 01T422, assembly GCF_056398785.1. Classification (NCBI taxonomy): domain Bacteria; kingdom Bacillati; phylum Bacillota; class Bacilli; order Caryophanales; family Paenibacillaceae; genus Paenibacillus; species Paenibacillus sp. 01T422. Next base: position 8,513 of record NZ_JBFTQB010000249.1, read on the forward strand.
GAGGGACGATCGGATTGGGGTGCCCAGCTTGAAATAGATGGAAAATCTCAGGCTGTCGAGAAAGTCTCGACAGCCTCTGAAAATCTACCGTTAATCTACGCTGCGCGGTGGCATGGGACAAAATAGTGGTAGAACAAAAAGCCAGAACAAAAAGCCGCCCGCAAGTAGACGCATCTACTTTTAAGGCAGCCTAAAGCTTACTTCTTCAACGCTTGATCTATGAATTTGCTCTCAAGGACCTGTGACGTGTCCAGCTTCTTCGTAATGGCGCCGACGGATTGCAGGAAGTCAGCTTGCTCCTGATGCGCTTTGGCAAATTCCGGTGTAATCGAAGAGAGGATCGGGAATGTGTTTTTCAAAACATCGACGATGATAGCTTTGTCCAGCCTCTGCGATTTGGACAGCTCATCCGCGATTTCATCCTGATGGTCGACGTAGTACTTACGTGCTTCTTCGTAGGTTTTGAGGAACAGCACAGTAAGATCCGGATGCTCCTGTGTAAACTTGGTGCGAGCTATCAGGAAGGAAGGCGCGTTGATATTGAGATTTTCACCTGTGACTAAAATAGATGCTCCTGTTTGGTACACGGCTGTAGTCGCGTATGGCTCCCAAATTGACCACGCGTCGATGGCGCCGCTGTCCAGAGCGGGTCTGGCTTCATCGGGCTGAAGCTGAATAACTTTGACTTCGTCGCCTTTTAATCCGGCCTTATCGATGGCCATGTACAGGAAGTTATAGGCGCTGCTGCCTTTGGCTACGGCAACTTTTTTGCCTTTCAGATCTTTTAGTTCCTTGATGGGACTATTTTTCGGCACGATAATCATGTTGCCCTTTTTGCCGTCACTTGTTACAGCGATGCCTTTAAAATCAACCCCACCGACTTGACCAGAAATCAGGGGAGTTCCACCAGTGGCGCCAAAATCGAGCCTACCTGCCGCTATGGCTTCGAAATGCGGGGGACCGCTCGCAAACTCATTCCATTTGACTTCCGCGCCAACAGCAGTGAATGCTTTCTCGAAGTATCCCTTCTCACGAGCGAAGTTCAGGACGCCTGTCTTGCCTTGGATGCCGATGTTCACTGTGACCTTCTCTTTCGCAGCAGCCGGAGTAGATGCCGCATTGCTGCTTTGCGTAGCGGAAGCCCCGCCTTGAGCCGTAGTTCCGCCGCTAGTCGGAGCGCCCGCCGTTTTGGCCCCGCATGCAGATAAAAGGACTAACGTGATAATCGCCAGAAAGGATAAGCTTTTATTATAAAATGATTTCTGTTTCATACGGATATGACCCCTCTCCTAATAAAACTGATGTTTAGTGAGCARATGTTGCTGATGCTTGACCTGACGCTGATGCTAGCTCTGTTCCTGCCGCTGCTATTAGCTCTGCCTCTGTCACTACCGCAGACGCCGAGCGCTGAGCAAAGCGGTTCGCAGGCTCCCCCAATCCAAGGTGATCGCGCAGCGTACGCCCCGTATACTCGGTACGGAATAAGCCGCGCCGCTGCAATTCCGGAATGACGAGGTCGACGAATTCATCCAGCCCGCCGGGCAAATAAGGTGGCATAATGTTGAAGCCGTCGCAGGCTTCCTTCACGAACCATTCCTCTAATTGGTCCGCAATTTGGACAGGCGTTCCAGCAATGGTTCGATGTCCGCGGGCACCGGTAACCCGGTGGATGAGCTGGCGAATCGTGAGATGCTCTCTGCGAGCCATATCCAGCAGCAGCTGGTAGCGGCTTTTGCCACCATTAATATCGGTGGCATCCGGCAACTCAGGCAGTGGTCCATCCAGCGGATAGCCGGAAAGATCGACTCTCAGAATGTTCTGCACCATCCCTAGACCGACGGCAGGGAGGACAAGATTCTGAAATTCGGCTTCCTTCGATTTCGCTTCTTCCTCTGTCGCGCCGATGAAGGGCAGGACGCCTGGTAATATTTTCAGCTCATCCGGAGAACGTCCGTAAGTAGGGAGCTGGCCTTTGAGGGAAGCATAGAAGCTTTGCGCTTCTTCCAATGTCTGCCACGCGGTGAAAACGACCTCAGCCGTCTGAGCAGCAAAAGCTTGACCCGTCGTGGAAGAACCCGCCTGCACGACAACGGGGCGTCCCTGCACGGAACGGTGAACATTCAAGGGGCCACGTACAGAAAAGTGTTCGCCAACATGATTAATCGCATGGACTTTATCCGGATCAGCGAATTCGCCGGTTGCTTTATTAATAAGGAGAGCGCCTTCTTCCCAGCTGTCCCAGAGAGCTGTTACGACATCAACGAATTCGTTGGCTCGCTCGTAACGGAGGGAGTGATCTAAGTGATGGTCGCGGCCGAAGTTTTTGGCCGTATTTTCCATACTGGTTGTGACAGCATTCCAGCCTGCCCGCCCGCCGCTCAAATGATCGAGGGAAGCGAATTTACGCGCCACATGAAAGGGTTCACTATAGGTGGTCGATACGGTTCCGACAAGACCGATCTTCTTGGTGACCGAGGCCAACGCAGACAGCAGGGTCAACGGTTCCGCCCGGACCGGAAGCGTATACTGGACGGCTCTGTTCAGCGGCTCCGGAAGCACGGGGATGTCTTCGATAAAAACGAGGTCGAACTTGCCGCGTTCCGCTGTTTGGGCAAATTGCTTGTAGAAATCAAGCTTCAATAGCCCGCCTGTATCTGTCAAAGGATAGCGCCAAGCCGCAATATGATGGCCTACACCAAATATAAAAGCCCCAAGATGAAGCTGTCTTTGCCCATGGTTAGTTCCCATTGATACATTCCCCCCAATTCTCAATGCGTAATTATCTCTTATCACTCAGCACTCATCATTTATCACTTAATACCCACTTACAGATTCAGCCGTTTGAAATCGGCTTTGCGGTCTAGTCAGTCCTAGATGATCACGCAACGTGGTTCCTTCATACTCTGTGCGAAACAACCCTCTGTGCTGTAGCTCAGGAATGACGAGATCCACGAATTCTTCCAAACCTCCCGGCAAATAAGGCGGCATGATATTAAAGCCATCGCAAGCGCCTCCCTTGAACCATTCTTCAAGCTGATCGGCTATCTGGACTGGTGTGCCATAAATGGTGCGGTGACCACGAGCACCCGTCACTCGGTACATCAATTGGCGGATCGTCAAGCCTTCCCGGCGCGCCATATCGGAGACGAGCTGGAAGCGGCTTTTGCCGCCATTCACCTGCTGCAGCTCAGGAAGATCAGGCAGCGGGCCATCAAGCGGATAGCCGGTCAAGTCAACATTCAGCGAGGCAGAGAGCATGGATAATCCAACGGCTGGCAGCACTTGGGATTGGAGAAGCGCTTCTTTCTCGCGCGCCTCTTCTTCAGTTGCTCCAATGACCGGGAAAATGCCCGGCATGATAAGGATGTCATTCGGCGATCTGCCATAAGTGACAGCTAGCTCCTTGACGCTGCGGTAAAATAGCTGCGCTTCCTCCAGTGTTTGCCATGCTGTGAACACGACCTCCGCCGTCTGGGCGGCTAGGTGCTTCCCTGTTTCCGATGCTCCCGCTTGAATCACAACGGGTCTGCCTTGCGGTGAGCGCGGCAAGTTCAAAGGGCCACGTACAGCGAAAAATTCCCCGCGGTGATTCAGCTCATGCACTTTGCTTGGATCAGCGAAAATGCCATTTTCTTTGTCAGCCACAATGGCGCCATCTTCCCAGCTGTCCCAGAGGGAGGTGACGACATCAACGAATTCACGTGCTCGTTCATATCTTTTATCATGGGCGAGGTGACGGCCTTGACTGAAATTATGGGCCTCTTCATCTCGGCCTGAGGTCACGACATTCCACGCAGCGCGTCCTCCGCTCAAGTGATCCAAGCAAGAGAATTCGCGTGCTAAGTTGTACGGCTCATGATACGAAGTAGATAYGGTTGCGGCCAATCCGATATGTTCAGTAACGCCTGCCAGATAGGAAAGCAGTGTAATGGGTTCGGGCCGAACGGTCACGGTATGCTTGATGTTCGTCTTAAAACGATCAACAACCGCAAGTGTATCTGCGAGGAAAATCATATCGAACTTGCCGCGTTCCGCTGTTTGGGCAAAATGCTCGTAAAACTCATGCTGTAGAATGCCTTGGGCATCAGTATCCGGATAACGCCAAGACGCTACGTGGTGGCCCACTTGAAATAGAAATGCTCCTAGATGCAGTTGTCGCTGCTCTGGTGTACTCATCCTTCATCCCTCCAATATAATGTCCTTACATATAAGCCCCCGTGTATACCAAAAGGCCCTCACAAGCTTGCCGCTTAAGAGCGGTGCTTGGAGAGCCTTTGGTGGACCAATGGGCTGTATGGGTTATTGATTAGTTATGCTAGCATATTAATTCCGATAAAACAAGTGGGTTATATATGAATTAGAGGGTTGACTTCCAAAATTTGTGATGATATGATCCCCTTATATCCAAGTTAATCACTATGAATTAAATCGAAATTGAATCGTGTCGACCAGGTATCTGGAGACTTCCTGACTTCCCCGTAAGGGGATTCTTATGGGGGTCTCTTTTTTTATAATTGAATAATTGGATTGAATAAATGGTTGAAGGGGGAAAGCTTGATGAGCGTACTTTCACTAGACATCGATTTACCGAGCAAATGGTTCCAGACGCCTCAAGGACACCGGGTTGAAGCACTTCATAACATTCAATTAAAAATTAAAGAAGGTGAATTTATAACGATTATAGGTCCAAGCGGCTGCGGTAAAAGCACATTGCTCAAAATCATCGCAGGTCTGGATACTGATCATAATGGAAAAGTGCTTCTCGAACAGAAACAGGTAGAAAAACCTGGTATTGATAAAGGATTTATTTTTCAGGAGCATCGCTTATTTCCTTGGTTGACTGTTGAGAAAAATATCGCTGCTGATCTTAGCCTGAAAGATCCTGACGTCAGGGCGCGTGTAGATCGCTTGATCGAGCTTGTGAGGCTGCAAGGCTTCGAGAGATCGTACCCGAGGGAGCTATCGGGAGGCATGTCCCAGCGAGTCGCGATTGCAAGAGCTCTGCTCCGTAATCCGAAGGTGCTCCTGTTGGATGAACCGTTTGGGGCGCTCGACGCCTTCACGCGTTCGCATTTGCAAGAGGTTGCGCTCGACATCTGGGAGAAGAATCGGACAACGATGATACTTGTTACGCATGATATCGATGAGGCTGTGTTTCTGGCTACCCGAGTCGTCGTGATGGATGCGCGTCCAGGCACAATCCGTAACATCATTCAAGTCGATCTGCCCTATCCACGTAAAAAGACGACCGTTTCGTTCCAAGAGCTGCGCAAGCTGGTGCTCAGTGAATTTGAACCCATCGATGAATTAGAGCTGATCGACAG
>NZ_JBFTQB010000250.1:0-13297 GCF_056398785.1 Paenibacillus sp. 01T422
GAGGAGAGGAGAGGAGAGGAGAGGAGAGGAGAGGAGAGGAGAGAAGAGCCAAGAGAAGAGCGGATAGATGAGCCAAGAGAAAAGCCAAGAGAAAAGCAAAGAGAAGTGCGAAGGGTAGTTGTACAGAGCAGTTAGAAGAGTAGTGCGGAGTGCAGGACGAAAATAGTGCGGTAGCTGTGAGCTAGCGAGTATTATATTTTGTAAATGTGGAGGCTGATTGCTGGTGTCAGTTGAAGGTCAGAAAGAAATGTTTGGGTATGTAGGTTCTTATACGAACGAAGATCATAAGACGGGGATTACGTTATTTAGGCTTGATCGGCAAAGTGGAGCAATCACATTGTTGGATGCGTATAGCGATTTGCCTAACGCTTCGTTCCTTGCACTGAATTCGGATCGGACTGTTCTATACGCAGTCAGTGAGACTAATACTTATCTAGGAGGTTTCGGGGGCTCAGCCGCGGCATATGCTGTTGAAGCTGGGACTTGGAAGCTGACGAAATTGAACCAGCAGCCTACTGGCGGCACTGCTCCTTGTTATATTAGCGTGGATCAGACAAACAGCGCTGTGTTTGTGGCCAATTATTCAAGTGGAAGCGTGACTTCTTATAAAATTGAAGCGGGTGGAGGGCTGAGCGAGCCTACACAGCTGGTCAAGCACGAAGGTCCTTTAGGGCCGCGGACGGATCGTCAGGAGCGTCCGCATGCGCATTCGATTGTGCTGGCGCCAGACAATCGGTATGCGGTTTCCGCCGATCTGGGCCTTGATCGGCTGATCGTGAGCCGCATTGACGCGGAGGCTGGCCTCCTTCACGCGCATGGTGAAACGGCGGTGAAGCCGGGCGCTGGCCCGCGGCATTTGGTATACAGCGCGGATAGTCGCTTCGTATACGCGATCAATGAGCTGGACAGCACGGTGACTGTGCTGTCTTATGATGCTGGCGCGGGAACGTTGACCGCGCTGCAAAGCATTTCGACGCTGCCGGAGGGCTTCAGCGGCGAAAGCACATGCGCGGACATCCATCTCTCCCGAGATGGCCGGCATGTGTACGCCTCGAACCGCGGACACGATAGTATCGCGGTTTATGCCGTTGACGGACAGAGCGGCACGCTGTCCGTCGTGGGTTGGCAGGCGACGCTGGGGCGGACGCCGCGGAACTTTGCCCTGACGCCGCAGGGGGACTTCCTGCTTGCGGCGAATCAGGGCTCGGACAGCATCACGGTTTTCCGCGTTGACGCGGAGTCGGGGATGCTGCAGGAAACCGGGCAAACGGCGGCGGTATCGCGGCCGGTTTGCCTGAGGTTTCTCTAGGCTGTGGCTTCTAGCTGCTGGCTCTAGGCTGTTGGCTCTAGGCTGTTCGCTCTAGGCTGTTGGCTCTAGGCTGTGGCTTCTAGCTTGTTGGCTCTTGTTGTTCGCCCTAGCTCTAGGCTCTAACGGACCTCAATGACGCTATTTCCAATAAAATAGCCWMAYTTTTTAACTAACGGACACGAGAAGCGTTATTGTACCTTTAAGCAGCAGAAATCCCTGCTGCGAAGGTGAATAACGGCTGCTGGGTCCGTTAGATTTTTAGAAGAACTCGAAATCGAGGAATAGAGGCATCTGAGTCCGTTAGCGAGTGTGTAGCCTGCTTCTCAGCCCCGCCACAGGGATGCTCTGCAGGAAACTGGGCAAACTGGCTGCGATATCGCGGCCGGTTTGCCTGAAGTTTCTCTAGGCTGTGGCTTCTAGCTGCTGGCTCTAGCAAGTTGGCTCTAGTTGCTGGCTCTAAGCTTGTTGGCTCTTGTTGTTCGCTCTAGCTCTAGGCTCTAACGGACCTCAATGACGCTATTTCCAATAAAATAGCCTCACTTTTTAACTAACGGACACGAGAAGCGTTATTGCACCTTTAAGCAGCGGAAAGCCCTGCTGCGAAGGTGAATAACGGCTGCTGTGTCCGTTAGATTTTTAAAAGGACTCGAATTCCTGAAATAGAGGCCTCCGAGTCCGTTAGCGAGTCCGTTAGCGAGTGCGTAGCCTGCGCCTCAGCCCCGCCACAGGGATGATATCACAGCCTGTTTGCCGAAGATTCGCTAGCACATCATGTAAAAAGTGCAGCAAAATAGCGTATTATCGCGATTCTAGGAGATAATCATGTATTTTGTGCATCAAATTTATGCGATTTCCCCAGTGAGTAGAGGATTTCGCTAAATTTGATGTACTTTTTGCATGATTGGTCCGAATTTTGCGGAATGTGTCTAAGTTTGATGTACTTTTTACATGTTCTTCGCACGCTTGCTCCGCCACGGCACATTGGCCCACACTGCTTCCATCCCCCGTCAGGCCTCCTCCCTACCTAACACAGTAAAAAGCATTGACTTCTCAAGAAGTGTTGTTAAAATAGATCATTGTATGTACATGCTGAACGCGTGTACACAATAATGTCAAGAACAGGAAACCGATATGGAAACCGCAAAGAAAATGACGTTATTCGGGCTTGTTTGGCCGATAATGATTGAATTATTTCTGCAATTTATGATCGGCACGGCGGATACGCTGATGGTCAGCCGGATTTCGGACGATGCGGTAGCTGTCGTTGGGATCAGCAATCAATTTTTCCAAGCGGTCATAATGCTATTCGTTCTTATATCCAGCGGAGCGGGCATTGTCATCTCACAAAAGCTTGGAGCAGGCAAAGAGGAAGAAGCTCGAAAAGTGGCTTCAATGGCTTTTACACTAACGCAGGGCTTGGGCGTCATTGTTTCATTGCTGCTTTATTTCGGTGTGGATTTGTTCGTTTATTTCCTACATGTCCCAGATTCTCTTCATGAGATGACACGGCAGTATATTCAAATTGTGGGCAGTGGAACGATCGTTATGGCAGCTGTATTAACTTTAAGCACAATTATCCGCAGTACAGGTAATACAAAAGGCACGATGCTTGTTGCTATCGGTATGAACATCATCCATATTATCGGCAATTATGTGTTTATTTTTGGCGCGTTGGGATTACCAAAATGGGGGTTATTCGGGGTTTCCCTTTCCACGGTGGGAAGTCGCGTCATAGCGCTGGTTGTGCTTTTTTATATTTTCCGCAAAACCTTCACTACACTTATCACTTGGAGTGACCTGCGCGTATTCCATAAGGGACTACTGAAAGAGGTAGCGAAAGTTGGCTTACCAATGGCCGTTAGCTCGGCTTCCTGGACCTTGTCCCAGGTCGTTCTTTTTTCGATGGTCGCGACCATGGGCGCAGAGCAGCTTACGGCTAGAACCTATCTAAATACGATGGAGTCCTTCTCATTCCTGGCAGGCTGGTCTTTTGCGATGGCGGTCCAGATTCAGGTTGCGCATTTATTCGGCGCCGGACAGATGGAGAAAGCTTATCGCAGCCTCTATAAAGCGTTATTCTGGGGCGAAATAGTCGTGGTTGCCAATACGCTCATCTTATTTTTATTAGGCAAACATATCGTAGGCGCTTTTACTGAAAATAACCAAATTGTCTCGATTGTTGTAGGTGTCATGGCAATGAATTTGATTCTGCAGCCGCTCAAAATGTGGAATATGCCGCTCAACAATGCGCTTAACGCCGTGGGGGATACCAAATTTGTGATGTATGTGAGCATCGGCATCATGTGGATCTTTGCGGTCGGAGGTACGTATGTATTTGGTCTAAAATTCGGATGGCTGCTCCACGGCGTCTATATCGCAATGATTTGTGATGAGGCGATCCGCGGATTCCTCGTTCAGCGCCGTTGGCGGGCTCGTAAAAAGCTGCCGAAAGCAACTAGTTCTACAAACGCAATGACTGCTCATTTCTGAGCAGCAAGAAGACAAGGCCCCCTAAAAAGGGCCTATTTTATCCGAAAAATTGGTTGCACATGCAACTAATCGGGCGTATGATGAATTGGTGGCAAGTGCAACGATTCGGTTAGTCCCATCATTTTTGCAGGAAGGAAGGAGATAGGATCATGATTGATGCCCGAAACACCATTCCCAGGTGGATCTCTCTGTTATACCGGTATGGACAAATGTATATTGGTGAGCATCTGAAAGCGTACGATATTGGCAAGGGGCAGCATATTTTTCTCAACGCGCTCTATAAGGAAGATGGGCTCACGCAAGAAGAGCTGGCGGACTATTTGAAGATTGATAAAGGTACGACAGCCAAAGCACTGAAAAAGCTAGAGGAGCAAGGCTACATAACGCGCACGGTCAGCGAAAAGGATAAGAGATGCAACGAAGTTCATCTGACTGAAAAGGCTCTTTTTATCAAGGAAGATGTGCGGAAAGTATTAACGGATTGGCGGGAGCGTTTGACCCACGGTCTGTCGGAAGAAGAGAAGCAATTGGCACTAACCATTTTGGAGAAAATGGGCAATAATGCAGCTAGATTTGCAGAGGAGGCGTAGTTCAGAATGAATATGAGGGCAGCAGGTTCGGTTTTTATCGATCGACATTTCCATGCTTTAACTCATCGTAATTATCGATATCTTTGGACAGGACAGTGTGTATCACTTATCGGGACATGGATGCAAAATATTGGGCAATCCTGGCTCGTTCTTACACTTACAGGTTCACCGCTCAAGCTTGGTTTGGTCACCGCTTGTCAATTTTTACCGATTCTTTTATTTTCGCTATTTGCGGGTATTATCGTAGATAAATTTCCAAAGAAGAACATCCTTTTAGTCACGCAGACGGTTTCCATGATTCTTGCTTTTACGCTGGCAACGCTTGTTCTGACGGACTCGGTGAGATACGAATATATTATTGTGCTCGCTCTTTTGCTCGGGCTTAATAATACGCTCGATATGCCGACCAGGCAGGCTTTTAACATTGAAATTGTTGGAAAAGAAGATCTGATGAATGCCATTGCGCTCAATTCCACGACGTTTAATATGGCAAGGATTGTAGGACCTTCCATTGGCGCAGTCATGATGGCTTGGCTTGGAGCAGGTTGGTGCTTTTTGCTTAACGGAGTCAGTTTCATAGCTGTGTTGTATGGCATAATGCAAATTCAAGCAGCACCTTATGTTCGTAAGAAAACCTCTCGGGAGGGCGTTTTCAAGGAGATTAAGGACGGTATCGTTTACATCGCAAGAGATCCAGTGTTAGCTCAGACGGTCTTGCTCGTGACGGTGATTGGGACTTTAGCTTTTAATTTTAACATCCTCATACCAGTTTTCACTAGAAATGTCTTGCAATTAGGAGAGACCACATACGGTACCCTGATGTCATGCCTTGGAATTGGCTCTTTTGCAGGGGCGCTAACGATGTCATTTCGCAGTAAGAGAGGCCCACGGGTTAAAATTAGCATAATCGCCAGCCTAGTGGTTGCCAGTTGCCTGATTCTAAATGGGCTTAGTACGTCTGTATGGTTATGTGGGGGAATACTGGCTTTAACGGGATTTTTTAATATTATGTTCGCCACGAATAGCAATTCCAATCTTCAAATGAATGCCAAAGAGGAGTATCGCGCGCGGGTTATGAGTGTCTATGCGCTGGTATTTGCCGGTTCTACACCGTTTGGCAGCTTATTTGCTGGTTATGTCGCAGATCGTTTTGGAGCGAATGGGGCTTTTGTCGTATGCGGGTTACTAACGGGTATTTTATGTTTAATTATTATCTGGAGATTTCGGAAAACAGGCGAGAAAAAATCGCTTGAGGCTATTTAACTAGTTTATCCAAATTTTGGATTGTCAATTAGAAGCGTTTCCATTACAATATGATTTATATTCATGTCGTTATTGGGGAGGTAATCTTGTGCTAGGGTTTTTGAAAAGATGGATGAATTCACCTGAACATATGCCAAAGCAAGATCCTGCAAACGCTATGGATTATAAAACGATGGAGATTGACGTGGTTATTAAGTGCTTCGTGTCAGATAAGGACAGGCCTTTTCGTGTCATCTTCAAAGTAGAGAAACAAGGCTCGTTCTTTTCCAAGGACATTTTCGTGCAAAATGTGGATGCTAAGACACCTTACGAGCTGGTTCATAACTTTTCCACACTGGGTATGAATTATGAAGAGCTGAAAAAGTACGGAAGCACAGATTATGCGGAGTACAGCTTTGCTACTTTGGAAGAAGCCAAAAAGGTCAAAGATACGACTGTGGAATACATACGTTTTCTGATCCGTGAACATCAACAAGAGACACTCGCCCAAATCTCATAGCAGGACCACATAAAGGAGTCAGCGATTAAATCGCTGGCTCTTTTTTTGAGCGTTGGCCGAATAACTGGCATTTCTACCGTTAAAARTTGCGCTGAAAGAGGCTACGGTGGAACAACTGGCATTTCTGGAGTTAATTCAGTAGCTGCAACTCATTTTATGCCAATCTTGAGGGAATAGCAGGATTATTTCCATCTAATCGAATGAAATCAGATGAAATGAACAAATTAACGGTAGTATTTCCCATTACTATTTGAGTGATGAGTGGTGGGGGAGTGTGATGGGGGAGTGTGATGATTATTGAGTGAGGAGTAATGAGTGGTGAGTGGTGATGGGTGAGGGTGAGTGGTGACGGGTGATGAGTGAGGAGTGAAGGGTGAGTGGTGAGGGTGAGTGGTGATGAGTAATGAGTAACGAGTAATGAGTGGTAAGTGAAGGGAAAAGGGTGATATGCAATGAGTGTTGGGCGAAGTGTGATGAGTATGCGTGATAAATAACCGACGGTCGGTAAGCAAGCTCGATTGTCTACACTGCATTTTGTACATTATAAAGGCGGGATCTGACTGCCAATCGAGTCTTTCGTTGCACAAAATACAACCATTTGCTCCAGAAAGGTGCAATGTAAGCAGCTTAGTGCTTAAAGCGTTGTACAAAGTACAACGTAGAGGTGATCTGAATCACAATTGCAGCTAAATGGTTGCACAAAGTACAACATAGAACGCCGCTGCAATTGCAATGCACTTGGACTCAACAAATCCGCTGGCGGCAATGCCCAGCTATCTCACCCACTAATAAAAAAGCTTAGTCAGACCCCCAACCCGGGTCTAACTAAGCTTTCTTGCTGTTAGAAGCGCCGATTATTTCTTCGCTGCTTCTGTTTTGTGCTGCTGCACAATCTCTTTCAGACGGTATTGGCGAAGTTTGGTAACCGGGGCGTATTTGGAATCAGCACCTTTGACCTCAAAAAATACTTTGCCATCTTGGATCTGAACAATTTTATGTGTGTTCACATAGCAATCTGTATTCACCTTGAAAAAAGCGCTGCCCGTAGTAATCTCTATAATCTGCTCATACCGTATTTTTCTGGATTTTTAAAGTGTTTTTACTGTAAAAAAACGGACCTCCATCTGAAAAAAAGGAGGTCCGTGATCGTGTATTCCCTAGGAAATATTTAACAACATTAATGCTTATTTGATTCGTTCAAGCACGTTGCGTGCCACCCATACACCAGCCGCGCCGGCCTGGGCTAATCCTCTTGTTATTCCTGCACCGTCACCGCCGCAGAACAGGCCTTTGATCTCAGTTTCAAAGCTTTCGCTGAGCTTCGGACGAGCGGAATAAAATTTCGCTTCCACACCGTAGAAGAGGGTATGTTCAGCCGCAATCCCTGGAGTTACTTTTTCAAGAGCGTGAATCATTTCAATTAGGCTTTTCATTGTATTGTAAGGCAGTACGAGACCAAGATCACCAGGAACAGCTTCCGCCAAAGTCGGCTCAAGGAAGCCCTCACGTATGCGATCTGCCGTAGATCGGCGTCCCCGCATGATGTCTCCGAATTTCTGAACGATGACGCCGCCACTGGACAAATCGTTCGCATGCTTGCAAATTTCCCGCGCATATTCGTTCGGCTTATCGAATGGCTCGGTGAATTTGTGGGAAACGAGCAGGGCAAAGTTCGTATTGCTGGATCCGAGGGCCGGATCCTTGTAAGAGTGCCCGTTAGCGGCCATTACACCGCTATGATTCTCGACAACAACGTGGCCGGAAGGATTGCTGCAGAAGGTGCGAACCCGCGTGCCCACAGAGGTATTGTAGATGAATTTTCCTTCATACAGGTGCTCGTTAATCTCACGCATCACCACATCGGATGTTTCTACACGCACGCCAACATCTACTTGGTTGTTGTACATTTTCAAGGGGCGCTTCTTGAGGACTTGCGTTAACCATGCGGAACCGTCCCGTCCGGGAGCTAGCATCACATGATCACTATGAATCTCCGTGCCATCTTTTAAGCGGATGCCTTGAATGATATGTTTGTCTTCCCGTTTGATCGTCATGATGTCGTCGACTTCAGCTTTGAACTGCATATCGATACGTGTTTTTAAATATTCGTAGATGGATTTCAGAATCATTAGGTTCTGCTCGGTGCCTAGGTGTCTGACCTGCGCGCGAAGCAGCTTAAGTCCTGCCGCGTAGGAGCGCTGCTCAATATCTTTCACAGCTTCAGTCGTTGGGTCCGTGATATTCTCCGTAGCTCCATGCTCTAGATTAATGCGATCCACATATCGAATCAAATCAATTACTTGGCTAGGAGGCAATAAATCCGTCATCCAACCGCCGAATTCTGTGGTGATGTTGAACTTGCCGTCGCTATAAGCGCCAGCACCTCCGAAACCAGCTGTAATGGAACATGCGGGTAGACACCCGGAGAAATCCTTTTTACCGGCAGGAGGAGGACACAGTTTGATTTTGCTTTCCAGAATCGGACAACTGCGATGGTAAATATCATGGCCTTTGTCGACGAGCAATACTTTAGCGGCAGGGTGAAGCAATGTCATTTCATAACAGGCGAAAATACCGGCAGGCCCAGCACCAACTACGATCAAATCATAAGCGTTCATTGCGATCTCCTCTGGAACATTCATTTTTGGACGCAAAAAAACCTAGCCACACGGGTATGCAAAAGCAAGAACCCGTCGTAGCTAGGAAGTTATGGCTTCCTCTAGAGACCCTTAAGCCAATTCTCAAGGATATACGAACGATTATGACGTATGCGGCAGTTTCTTATCGCCATGATCATCATAATACGAACAATTATTGTTGTCAATCGATTAATGTTCGCCAAATAAACTAAACCTCGATGGAAATCGTAAAGGTTGTCTCGCTTTCCGTTGAGCTTACCCGAACGGTACCGCCATACTTGTCGACCAGTTGCTTGACAATACTTAACCCTAAACCAGCGTGTTGGTCATCTGGATTCTTGGTGGAGAAACCAGGCTCAAAAATTCGTTCGAGCCTATCATTCGGAATCTGCGTACCATTATTGATCACATGGAAAATCAGGGAACGCCCATCCGCGTAACCGACTAGACGAACCTGCTTGTCCCCGTCTTTATTAGAAAAGGAAACAGCATCGAACGCATTATCTATAAGGTTAGAAATGATTCGAACCAAGTCCGTCGCCTTCACGGCTCCAAGAGGAATATCCTTCAGATTGGCAACCTCATGCTGAAAGGTGATTTTACGCTCAACAGCCTGAATAACTTTGGACTGAACTATGGCAGATAGTGCTGGTACATTGATTTGGATAATATCGTTCAAAGCAGTCGTTTCACCTATTAGCTCAGCGGTATAGCGGCTCAGCTCTTCGAACTCTTTGAGATGGACGAGTGAATGAATGGTCGCAACATGGTTATTAAAATCGTGGCGTTGCTCCTTCATGGAGCGAAACAGTGACCCGATATGATCAACGTATACTTCTTGAACGCTCTCCGCGGTTGCCTCGCGATTGCGGTTGATGAAACGAAAGCTCAGAATAACAAGAATGAATGCGATAATTGCGGTTGTACCGATAAGCAGCAGCAGATTTCTTTGCTGTTTCCCAATGGAGTTCTGCACTTTCTCATAATCTGCGGTAAGTCCAATCACGACAGGGATATCCAGTTGAAGCGGAATGAACATCTTGAGGTAGGTTTTACCGTCAATGTTGGTGATCAGTCGCTGGGTTTGCTTGGATTTTAAAACTGTTTGCACCATGTTTTGATCACGCGCATCCTTCATGGTGTAGGAGCCAAACAAAATTTCCCGGTCTGTGAACCAGGTATAGCCTTCTTTCTTGTATTGCTCCTGCTGCCCAAGGAAAATTGGCGGGTTAAAAACGGCTATTTCTTTGGCGCCATGGTCCGTGTAGCCATGAATCATTTCATTGATAACAGCATCCACTCCCGTTTCCCGTCGATAATCGCGGAAGAAGGTATCGTGAACATAAGGATCGAGGATGTAGTTCGTTCGGCCATCGTAATAATAGCCCCATTTGTCCACATATTGTGGATCTGACATGGAGGTGTTCATGGGTCCTGACCAATAATTGGGTAGGGCTTGGCCGGTTTTGACATTCGTTTCTTTCGTATCGAGCAGTTGATTAAAAGCCTTGAACCAGTCTCGGCTCCAGTTCTTGGTGCTCATATTGATTTCCTTCGGCTCCGTGGATTTATAGCCAATGATATCATCGCCACTGCGCTTCATGAGTGTAATATGATCGACCATGAGCTCCTTACTGAGGCTGACGAGTTCCTCATTGGTTACTTTTTCGATGTCGGGATCAAGTTTGTATTGTAAAGCTAAAGATTGGTTTCAAGCTCCGATGATAGCATTCGCTTCGAGTATGTGTAGAATACACTGTCGGTTAGTAGTACAATGATTAACGAAATCATGAGGATAAAAAGCGAGGAACGCAGTTGGATTTTTGGCTTAGGTATGTGCGGTGAATTCATGTTGTCCTCCTAAATGTCAATTATCTATAGCTATCATATTACAAATTTCTTGGCAATGGCCATCGATTTATGGAATTTTGAAAGGAAGGCATGCATGATGAAATTAACATTTTTGGGCTGTGGTGACGGCTTTAGTGTTGAGCAGGGCCATAACAGCGCTTTACTCACGTTTGGAGGTACCAATCTGTGCATCGACTTTCCGGAGTCAAATCATACTAGCTTGCATCGGATGGGAATGAAGCTCAATGAGGTTGAGCATATTTTCGTCACACATTTGCATGAGGATCATATTAATGGCTTGTCAAAGCTGGCGCTATTTCATCGGGTGTATCCCGGCAGAATCAAGCCGAAGCTTTATGTGCCTGCAGGGCTGCTAGTTGATCTATGGCAAGTTTTGCGACATGGGTTGGAGCTGACCACGAGAGGAAAGCGGGTTCTTGAGGATTATTTTGACGTGGAATGCGTGGAAAATGCCTTTGAGATCGCGGGTGAGCGATTCGAGCTTATTCGGACGCAGCATGTGCCGGACATGTTAAGTTATGGCCTGCTGTGTAAGCCGTTTTTCTATTATAGCGGGGATACGAAATTAGATGAAAAGTATCTAGAAGTGGTTACCGGCGAGGTGCAAACGATCTTTCATGAATGCCATATGCAAGCGGATCAACTGCCGTCGCATACGTCACTTGAGGAGCTTCTAACGCTCCCTGTGTCCATTCAGGAGAAAATGCTGCTCATGCATTATGTGGATGATTATGTGCTCGCGGATGCGCGTGACCAGTTTCATGCTGAGCAAAAACTTCGTTTGGCTGAGCCATTACGAGTGTACGAGTGGTAGGAGGATAGGATGGCAGTGGAGGAAGTATTCGCTTCTGGAAGCTAACTGTTGCTGAATCTAGCATATTCCAGGCATATGCCACTGCTTTAGCTGGAGTATCTACCGCTATTTCCATCCCTGCCCCCGAGCAGTGAAGATTAACGGTAGAATTTCCAGATATTTCATGCTGCGGCGCCTTAATAAATCGTCTAGGCAGTAGTTCCCCCACGTGAAAAAAGTCAGCCCAACAAAGAGTTCTCGATAATCGTCGTAGAAAGCTGCCTCAATACCATCGAAACACCTCCGTGGGCAACGCCCAGCTCGCCTAAATCGGAACAATAAATTTCCAAGTTCAGCAGAAACCGCTCAGGAATCATTTCGCGCAGTGTATTCCAGATCGAATTAATCAGGGTAGGGCCAAGCAACGCAAGAAGCCCTCCAAGGCAGATCACCCTTGGGTTGTACGCATTGATCACGTTTGCTAGGCCGATACCTTGATAATGACCAAGCTCGTGCACGCTACTAGTGAATCTAGAATCACCACGCTCAATACCTGCCACAATGTCTGCAATCGACATTTCCTGAGGCGTTGTATCCAACAACTCGTAAAGCGCCTTGATGGAAGCATACATCTCCCAACAGCCCCTGCTGCCGCAGGTGCATTTTTTGCCGTTCATATGGATGGTGGAATGCCCTAATCGCCCCGCAGTCCCCGTTGTACCGGTGAACAATTCTCCTTTGCTGTAGACGCCAACGGACAAGCCCCAAGAACTTGTTACGTAAACTAAATGATCCGCCGCTTTGGCCCCGCCAAAATGGACTTCCCCCATTGCGCCTGCATAAGAAGCAGGATTGACATGGATGGTAAGCCCAGGAACTCGTTTGGCAAGCTCGCTTCGCAGAGGGAAATCGTTCCATTCCTGCAGGTTGGCGCTATAATCTACGACGTCAGTCCGGATATTGTAGTAGCCCGGGATGACAATTCCGACTCCTACAATGCCTAATTGGCGATGCGCATGATCCGTTTCTAACTTTTTCAAAATTCCCGAAATCGCTTCTACGAAAAAGAAGGGATCTTTGCTTTGAAGCGGAATAATCATGCTGTCCAGCTTTTTGCCGAGCAGATCCGTAACGAGAACGGTGAACTGGTTGATTTCAACATCAATCCCAACACAGATGCCAGCTTTCTCATTCAGATCGACTAGCGTAGGGGGGCGTCCTCTGGAAGTTCCCGTTGTGCCGAGTTCTACGACGAAACCTTTCTGTACAAAGAGATCTACGCAGCTAGAGACGGTCATCTTGTTGAGGCCAGTGAGAGAGGCGATTTTGGCACGAGATAATGGCCGATATTTCAAAATCGTTGAGATGGCATGTTCCATATTTATTTTTTTAACAAGATCATAATTGCCGATAGGTCCGTTGGCATGCATAGGGATCACAACCTTACTTCAAGCATGGTAGTTATTTAGTATGAATGATATACAAAATAATGAACAGTGTCAAAATAATATTCCTGTATTCAAAAATTACCGTGCTTTTATTTAGTATAACGTATATACTAAATACCAAGAGATTGAAAGCGCTTTATATATAATTATGGGGGTGTGCGGGTTAAAATAGGGGGAAATATTAATTTTTACGAGGACTTGAAACTCATTGTTGACTTATTAACGAATAGACATTAAATTAATATCAACTAAGCCTAGTTATTTACTTGGTATTACGTTTATACTAAATAAGTTGAAAAGGGAGTGTTCTGATCATGAAAAGAATGAGACTCACGAGTTATCTGCTGATAGGCCTGCTTCTGCTGTCCGCATGCTCCACTCAGACTAAAAGCAC
>NZ_JBFTQB010000251.1:0-7200 GCF_056398785.1 Paenibacillus sp. 01T422
TCATAATTCTATAGAATTGAACAAGGAGTACTGACAACTGTCGGTACTCCTTTCTTACCTTATTTATTTCCCTTGGCAGCTATCATCAAGAGATGCTCCCCTCGTCCATGCTGGCCAACCTATCTTCACAAAGGGAAGGAGTGCTGTTCCCAGTGGTGGTGGAAGCTTTCGGAATGATGGTTATTTTTGAAGTCCTTCGAGAAGCCGGTCTGCGTATGCCAAGAATATCGGGACAAGCGATATCCATTGTATGTGCATTGGTGCTGTATGAAATCAATTTAGCTTGAAAACAATAATTGAATCTCGAATTGAAAGGATTGTATCCATTTTGGAGAAAAAATATGATAAAGCAATTACGGGTCTACTTTTAGTTGATCCTTACAATGATTTCATCGCACCTGGAGGTAAACTGTTCTCTCGGTCGCAAGAAGTGTCTGAATCCGTAAACTTTCACGGTCATTTGAAAGAGATTGTTGCTGAGGCTCGAAAAGCGGGTATTCGAGTATTTTATGTTCCTCATCACAAATCTGAGCCTGATGATTTCGCTACTTGGTTGTATCCCAATCCTAATCAGGTGAAGTCGCAGAAATCACAGGTGTTTGCTAAAGGTTCTTGGGGCGGGGAATTTCATGCTGACTTTCAACCTCAAGAGGGTGATGTGATTATTAAAGAGCATTGGGCCAGCAGCGGGTTTGCCAACACGGACCTTGATCATCAGCTGAAAATGCATGGCGTACAAAAGATCATCGTGATCGGCGCGTTAGCCAATACATGCATCGAAGCGACTGCACGTTTCGGCACGGAACTTGGTTACCATGTTACCCTAGTCAAAGATGCAACTACAGCTTTCAGTAAAGAGGCTATGCATGCGGCACATGAAATTAATGGGCCTACGTTTGCACATGCCATTTTGAATACGGAAGAACTACTTGCTGCCTTGTAAAAAGGTGTGAAATCAATACAGGATAGATTCAAATGGGAAACGCTCATTTCCAAGTTGGTATGGTATAGTATAGATAATGACTACCATATAATCCCATCCGGAAGGGGCGGTTTGATTGATAGGAATGCGTTCGCAGACTCCGACGCGGGGCCTGCAGAAAAATGATAGCGAAAACAGCGAGCGAGCAGTTCCCAAGGTGGAGCGCAGTCCATCAACGAGCAATTGGATGCAATTGCAGCGGACACTGGGGAACCGAAGAGTAGGAGAGCTGCTGCAAAGAGAAGTACAGTTTACAACTGCTCCAAACGAAGTAGTTGTACAAAGAGCACCAGGTTTGCCAACGAAACAAGAATTAGATAATGATGGGCTGACGGCCGGCACAAAGATAGGACMTGGGAAGACTTCGTGGGGGAATCTCGGGGATGCGCTCATCGTTTACGAGAAATTAGGTAATACRGATTATGCCGCTCAGAAAGAACAATTAAAGAAGATTGAAAATATTATCGGAGAGTGGCGTAAAAGCTATAACCTAAGAGATAGTAGCAAGAAACTAAAGAAGAAGGACCCGGCGAAATTCATTAAAATCAATCAGATCTTGGAGAGTATCCAGCAGAGGAGAACTGTCATCCAAGAAGCAGAGGCACCTTCAGATGGTAGGGAAAGACGTCATCGTGCTGAGGGTTTCACCAAAAGAGAAGTGAATACCCCTAAGCCACGACACCAGGAGCTAATAGAAGAGAAAAAGGAATTAAGAGCTTCTGTCACAATGAGGGATTATTTGAATGAGATGGGATACGCGGAAGACCGCAATTATATGTCATGGGGCGAGGGCGAGATTGCCCACGTGAGCTGGAAGGCGCATGTTGGCTCTGGCGATGCCAGCCAGCGTTTGGCCATCTCACAAAAAGTTAGTCCCATACTCAAAGGTTTGAAGCTTTACCATAAGTTTGATTGTACTCAAACTCCGAAACCTATCGACAAATTTCTTACCGTGTACCCTCCCGAGGCAGAGGAAGATTGGGATTATATTGTGAAAATGCTAGAGGGAGTATTAAGTGGATTTACTACGGTCGATGTTACCGGGGACATGCCCGTTGGAGGAACCGGTAAGGTGAATATGCGACATGGTCAAAATACGCCGCTTACGCCAAACATGCTTAAAGATGCAGATGTGCAGCTAGGAGATATGGCTGGTGGTTTCAAACAATACATTGGCACAGCTGTGCAAGGTGGGGGACTACCACTGTGGGAATATGGAGGAAAGTTATTCTTCAGCAAAACCATGGAACCTCCTTCCAGGGAAGAACTGAACCCGAATACCATTTATATGGCGATTCTCGTGGATGGGCGCATTGTCCCTGATAAAAGGGAGGAGCCGAACCCAGCTAATGTCCCCCTTCCGCTAGGAATTAATAAATTCGAAGGGCAATAATTTAGATGAGGCTCTCGACACGATGGATAGTTTCGCTGCTGCAAATAAAAAAGACCGCCGATGCGGTCTTTTTTCGTAGATAAGAAAGTATAAGTTTCATACTTTGGCTTCGCATCTACCTTGACAAACGCGCTCGTCCTAAAGGACGACGAAGCCGTTTACCCTTATATGAGCGATATACACTATTTCTCGGGTGAAACGTCGAAAGCAAGAAGTTGTGTCACCTGCGATGCACCAAAATTGTTGTCCGAGACAAGGACAAGGCTGTCGTGCCCGTTTTGGAGCTTCGGTCCCCAAGCCATGCCTTCCACGTTGTCGAGTTTCGGCAGGCCCAGTGTATTAAGATCCAGTACCAGCTTCTTTGTAAGAGGCGCAAATTGGCCAGCTGATAAGGAGTCAAGATTGTTTACATTGGTCGCTTGAGTAGCATCCGCTTCATAAATGCGAATATAATTGGCATAATTGCCATCAGCGGCTTGTACACCAGAACGTTCCAAAATGAGGAACTGATGGTCGTTTATCGCCAGCATTTCCGAAACGCCGTTATCGGCGCTTTTGCCTTGTCCGGGCTTTGCCGGAATAGCGTCAATCGGATAAGCATATTGCGCGATGATGTCGCCACTTCGATTGTATTTCGTTATACGGGAATAAGAGCCAGCATCAACAGTCGAGATTTCGCCGTCTTGATAAAGTGCAGCTTCCATGGATGTAAAGTAGTATTTTCCGTCTGGGGAGAAGCTGCTTCCTTCCAGAGCAAGATTGTTGCGGAAGCCTTTCTGCGTACTGCTGCCGTTGTTGGCATCCATTTGAAAAGCTTTCGGAGTAAGGATCGAAGACAAGTATTTGCCTTTTAATGTTGCTTGGCGGATGAAAGGATTCAAGTTAAGGGTGCGATCGCCTTCGCTCGTATACCAGATCGATTTGCCGTTAGGATCAAAGCGGATCGATTCCAGATCAGGGACGATGCCTTGCTTATTAGCCGTATAATCTTTCTTGTTCGGATACGTCGTGCCATCCTCTTGTTTGAACGCTGTCATACCGGTTAATTCGACTCCGTAGAAGCTCTTGGTATCGTATTTCAGCTTGGCGCTGTAAAAACGAGCAGGAGCGTTGTCCGAACGATCATCGCTAATAAGAATCCATTGATGCGTCGCAGGATTATAATCAATACCAGATAATCCGCCAACAAGCGTTTCCTCATACTTTAGATCGTTTGCAATTCGTTGTTCACCGATAAACGTAAGTTGTCCGACAGTGTGATTTTGAGCATGTCTAGCTTGCTTATGAGGCTTCGCTGCTTTTCGTTGATGACCTTCAGTCATTGGAGCTTGTCCACTCGGTTCCGTCGTAGCGGCCGAAGCGGCAGCGAGTGGTACGGAGGCCAGCAACAAACCGGCTACAGCACTTGCGGATATGAGCTTTCTTACCTTCACGTCAACACCTTCTCTCCCAAATTCATCCATCAGTAACGATGACACTTTCATTATATAGAAGTGCGCCAGAACGGGACAATAGGATATGGGGAAATTTACATAAGCTTAAATTCGGGGGACGGAAGGGTTACCTATTTATAACGGGCAATGTAAATTGGCGAATCAAGCTAACATATGCATCTCAAGCGTGGTAAATTGTGGTACTATTAATGATATCAGACCTACTGTTTACCAGCGAAAGGAGGCTCGAATCCCGTATGCAAGCCCATGTGTCTTCCAAATCAAGCCGAGCGAGCAGATCCTCGTTGGAGAAGCAATCACCATCCTCAAAAAATGCTGACCAGCCCTTATCAGTGGGTATGCCGATGAATGCATCTTCTGTTCTTCAGCTCCAAAGAACGATTGGCAACAAAGCGGTAACGCGCATGATGTCGCAACAGCAAGCAGTACCTACCACGTCGATGGGGCAACCTGTTATTCAACGGAAACTAGTAGCCCAGTACAGTGATAGTTTGAAACGCAGCGCAACAACGAGCGACTTAATGCAGGCTTTTGAACTGATTGGGATGAAGAACCAAATCCTTTCGGCCAAAGCAAATGCAGGTGTGAATCCTTTTGCGTTTAATGCGGTATTGGAGCAGGAAATAGATGAGGCAGACTTCATCGTGCATTTGGCAAAAGATAAATTCGAACAGTCGAGAGACCAAATTAGCCAAATGGCTAGCAATGTGCTGCAAAAGCTGTACCTGGACCCAACTGTCTCCAATGACGATGGAGAGAACGATATTTTTTATGATGCGGTTGAAGATCATACGAGTAAGGAAGAAATTCTGCCTCGACTGGAAGATCTAAAAACGCAAATGCACATTTTTCCTGGTGATATGAAAACACGGCTATTGCATTATTATTCGATGGCTTCTTTATCTAAGCAAGATACGCCTCTGACTGTTGATATGGAAGCCATTGACGAAATGGAGCTTTACGTGCTGGACTACTCGAAGAATCTTCTTCAAGAGGTCAAAAGGTTGAGCGGTCGAATTGAACAAGATGCAATACTTGTCGAGAATGCTCCTCAAATTCAAGATTATTTAAATACCTTTTTATATGTAAAAGCTGAGGATTTAAGCGGGTTTTCTTTGAAGGAAGTGTCAGACAACTTAGCATTCCTTTCCCGGCGCCTAGACGCTTTAGAGGCGGATTTCAACGCTTTTCCAAAGCCAGAGGTGTATATTCATGAGGATGCAACAGAAGAAGCACTCGATAAATATGTCTCTATGGTCCATAATAACTGGAATGCTGGGCGAAACAATCCTACCCGTGATACGCCTGCCAAACATACGCATGTCGATGGATATAGCACAAACATGATTTTTTCCATGCAAAATGGCAATAAGGATCTGTATATTCATGGCGTTGCTGCCTTTCATATGGACAGCAATATGTCCTCCTCTGACGCAAGGAGTGCATCGGATATGGAAGATCGCTCTCAGACATTGGCTAATTTCATTGCCTACATGCCATCCGGCACTTCATGGATTACGAAGGATGAGTGGTATTTAAATAAAATAAAGCAGTATTTTACAGTGGAGTTTTTATGACGGTTGTTCCTATGGGAGCAGCTTAATTTTCTGATATATCCCCGCTATTCGTGATAATGCATCCAATCTTCAGATCAGTTTCCAATTTCGGATAATAATCTTGACGCCAATTCGGGAGCTGATCGAAGGGCAGCTTGTTTCTAAAATATTGTCCCGTACCTAACGCGTCGGATCCTATCGATTTTAACTGTCCAAAGAGCACCTCATATCGTTCTTTCATATCTTTTGAGAATGCTTCCACGATCTGGTTTTCATCGGAACTGCCATTATTTTCAATAAGATGCAAGGAAAGTTGCATATTCATATGGAGCACTGGATGATCATCACGCCAATCGGTATGTATGCGGTTTTTACATTTTACAATAGCTACGCTCGCCTGATTCGTTACTTGAACAACAGATCCTTGAAACATTTCTTCGTATAAATTGATTAAAAGAGATTGTTCCTTCTTAATTTCCCCTTTCATCTTCCCTTTGGCCAATACCGCAGAACCCATAAACTCCAGCATCGTTGATTTCCCCGACCGCAGAATGGGTATGGTCACATCTTCCGTGTCCGAGTGGATAGCGCCAAAGATTTTCCAAACATAAGCTAGATTAATTTCAGGACTCCATCCGGCATTTTTATTGAAAAAGTTCATGAGTGCGCTTCCGTCAGTTTGGATAACACGCCCTGTATGTGTTAGAAAAGCTCCGATTTCTTCGGATGTGATGGCCACGAGCGCTTTGGTAGGTAGTTGCTGGCTCCTTGCGATGAAGGCTATCGCTTCTTGAATCCCATCTTCAGCAAGTTTACGATCAATTACGATTAATTGTATATGCATAAAATCGATGCCGGCTTCAATATCTGTATCAATATCAGTAAGTGCTTTACTAATCGTGTCAGCTTCTTTGTAATAAACTCTGGAGGATAATCCTTGCTTTTCTGGTGATGGAATTTGAATATGGATTCTGTATGTATTGGTTTTACCATAGGAAATACCCATGACAATGGGTAGAACCCGGTGATTGACGTCCTTAATGTCCCAACAGCCGGTTAACAATACCGCACATGTGATTAGTAGAGCTCCGGTTTGAAGCTTACGCATCATTATTGATAACCTTCTTTCTGTTCGCTCTTTGAATGAAACCCCCTCGGAGATAGACAGCAATTGGTATCATTAAGAAGATAATGGCTCGGATCCAAATATCGAGAGTGTATATTTTCACATAGGAATTCCAGTTAGGAATTATCGCGGATGCGCTAAAAACAAGCAAGCAAAGAACGGGTCTAATATAAGACTCCTTCCACTTCGGTATCATTTTGCGAACTAACACAGATGAGGCCCAAAGCGCATAGGAAGTGATTAATAAGACGAAAGCAAGCAAAGCAACGGCGTAGAATAATGAAATCCGGTTAAATATGGACCAGGTAATATTGACAGTATCAATACTTGTTACCAGTGGGAAATTCATAAGAGTTGCCGCGTTAACCCCATATACAAGGATTGGAATATAGATGATGACCACATATATCACAGTCAATGGAATCATTGTAATCAGGAGATGTTTCATCCGGACTTTGATAACAGGAGGGAGCATACCTAGTAGAAGAAAAGGGCAAATCGAAAATATGGGCACGAGAAACTTTTCATGCTGCACAAAGTCAAAGCTTGTATTTACAAGCGGAAAGATGTTAGTAAACCTCGAATTAACTCCACATCCTAACAGGGCAAATAATAGAGCAGGGAAATGTAGGAATGACAATAAGGTGCTAGCTCTTAAAATGCCTTGGGGGCCAATGGATGATCCAAGT
>NZ_JBFTQB010000252.1:0-7198 GCF_056398785.1 Paenibacillus sp. 01T422
TATTATAGCCCTTCTGTCGAACTCGCTTCAGCGAAATTTTAATCATATAGCGATAGAAGCTAATGGCTAAGATATTGTTCACTAAGAAAAGCAACAGATAAGAACGCGAAACATCTACCTCTTTTAGAATGAACAAAAGGCTTAAGAGTAGCAGCAAGCTGAATACATGCACTTGAATAATTTTAAATACCTCGTATGAGAATTGCTTCTTTCTCTTCGGCGTATAAAAATTAGTCATATAACTGATGAAAATCGCGATTAGCGCGTAGCTGACACTCCACATCAAATAATGCTTAATAGGCAGGGGAGAATCGAAAGGAATCCAGCCACTTTTAAATTTCAGCCACCAGGAAAGTAAGAACACGAGCTGAATACATATGAAGTCGGCCAGTGCGTATAGTTGGGTTAGGAAACCTTGACTCTGTCGAATCAATGTATATCACCTCGTTGGTTTTAGTTTATTTCTTGCCAAAGACAGCCCGAATTTCAAGCCTACGCCTATGTAAACCGCCATATTTGTCAACCATGAGTACTTCTGACGATAGTGTTTATTATGGAATAAAATCATCGCACGATGAAACTCATAAATGATTTTATAAGGCTTCCTTCGACTACTTGCGCCTTTGTGGTGAACAATTTGAGTTCGGGGATAATAATAATTCACCCAACCTGCTTCCTTAATTCTATAACACCAATCTATATCCTCACCATACATAAAAAATTCCTCATCCAGCATGCCGACCTGATCAATCGCCTCGCGGCGGATTAACATGAAGGCACCCACCAGGGAATCGATACCGTATTCCTCGTCAGGATTCAAGTATCCTAATTGGTATTGATTGAAACGTGGGATTTTCGGGAAAAGCTTTGAAAACCCGAAGGCATAATAAAAGGAAGCTGACGGCGTCGGGAAGCCCCGCTTGCAGGCTTTGTCGAGCGAACCGTCTGGTAGTACAATTTTGCAGCCACTGGCGCCTACGATAGGGTTCTCGTCCATGAAACGCAGCATCGTCTCTAACGTGTCCTGTTGGACGATGGTATCGGAGTTCAGGAGCAGCACGTATCTCCCTTTGGCGATGCGGATACCTTGGTTATTGGCTCTTGAGAAGCCAACATTGTTCTTATTTGCGATGCAGATGACTTGGGGGAACTGCTCGTTAACGGACTTAATAATGCTGTCATTTGATGCATTGTCGACTAAAATAATCTCATAAGTGTATGCTGTAACTGACGAAAATACTGACTTTATACAGGCTAGCGTTAGGTCATGTGTTTTGTAATTTACGATTATAATTGATAAATCCAAGGGGAAACCTCACTTATCTTAATTTCATTAACCCTATTATAACATGGGTATATTAAGATTAGCCTAAAAAAATAAGACTAGCTTGTGCTAATCTTATCATCTGAACCATTTATTAAGTTCGCTTGGCGAGACTTTTTGCTTACTACGAATCGAAAGTCTCTTCTTGCGGAGATCCGAATATTTACGAAAAAAGTCAGCCCACGCTCCTAGCAGCTTGGGTTCCCTTACAAGAGCATAGGCAAAACTAAGACATTCGTATATGAAAAGAGGAGCAATATGCTTACACATATTGGAGACGGTATCGTTCTTTACCATCATTTTATAACGATTAATGTAGGACAGTCTCCTGACGAAAAGCGGCTTGCTGCTCCTACCGCCCTCTTTCCAACCCCTCTCATGAAATGCTACTGCAGATGGCTGGTAAAGAGCCTTCCAACCGAGTAGTTGGGCTCGCCAAGCGACGTCTACATCTTCTTTATATGCAAAGAAGTCTTCATCGAAAAATTCGCCATCTAAACTTATGTCATTAATCATCTCTCTAGCGTACATGGCCGCGGCGCCTGAGACTCCGAATACCTCTTCAGCTTGGTCATACTGATCGCCTGGTTGATGTGCGCCTCGGTCAAAGGCTCTTCGAGATTTGTTAATGATAAGGCCTGTGCTATCAATGTTAGAAGGATTTGCTTTAAAAAGCAGTTTCCCTGTGGCGCTGCCAGCATGAGGGGTGTTCTCTAGTGCTTCTATTGTCCTAAGCACATAGTCTCTATCAAGGACTACGTCCGGATTCAAAATCAAGCAAAAGTCGGTGTCTGTCATTCTTATTGCTTGATTGTGTCCGCCGGCGAAGCCGTTGTTCTTCGCATTTTTAACAAGATGAATCTTATCCGACCACTTTTGTAACTTCTCAAGCGTGTTGTCTTTTGAAGCATTATCAATAATAACGATTTGATTTATGGGGTAAGATTGCTTGATGACTGCCTCTAAGCAGTCATTGATGTGTTCAGAGCTATTGTAGGTCACTATATGGATACTAGCGGTGTACATTACTTACTCCAAGTTCCTTTAAAAAAGCCTGTAACCCCTCACGCCATGGTCTTAAATCTTCAAAACCATTCGCACGAATGGCCATATGCTCCATCGCCGAGTATCTYGGCCTTGGTGCAGGTCGCGGAAATTCTTCTGTAGAGCATGGCTCTACAAGCATCTTCTTTCCACTCTCTTCAAAGATAGCATTTGCAAAATCAAACCACGAACATACTCCTGAATTCGAAGCATGATAAATACCATAACGCTCTGTCTGAATGAGTTGCTCTAGGAAATTCGCAAGGTCAACCGTATAAGTTGGTGATCCAAACTGGTCATTTACAACCTTTAAGCTATCGCGATCTTGAGCAAGTTTAAGCATGGTTTTCACAAAATTCGCCCCATACAAACCATAAACCCATGACGTCCTTACAATAAAATATTTACTAGAAAGCGTTTGAACGAAGTGTTCCCCCGCTCGCTTTGACTTTCCATAAATACTTTGGGGATTCGTATTATCATATTCTCGATAAGGCTTTGTAGCCGTCCCATCAAAAACGTAGTCTGTGCTAATATAACAGAACTTAACCCCAAATTTTTCAGCAGCAATAGCGAGATTCCTTGTCCCAAATGCATTGATTTTATATGCCAAGTCTTCTTCCTTTTCAGCTAGATCAACTGCTGTGTATGCAGCGCAATGAATAACAACATCCGGCTTATGGGATTCCAGAATTTCAAGACATTGATGTTCATTTGTAATATCAAGCTGCTCTCTTCCTAAACCAAGAACCTCATGATTAGTGCCTAAAATTTTTACGACATCTTGCCCTAATTGGCCATTAGCCCCTGACACTAAGATCTTCATCTCTAAACTCCTAGGCGTTCGCCGTATTGCTGAGCGAAATATTGTTGATACTCACCTGTCTGAATTCGTTTCCACCAGTCCTGATTATCTAGGTACCAACGAATCGTTTCATGAATACCAGTATCAAAATTATGCTTCGGTTCCCAACCTAGCTCATTTGTAATCTTTGTTGCATCAATACCATATCGACGATCATGTCCAAGACGATCTTTAACGTACTGAATTAATGACTCTGGTTTCCCCAGTTCACGAAGAATCGTTTGCACGATTTGAATATTCGTTCTCTCATTATTTCCGCCAATATTATAAACTTCACCGTTAATTCCTTTATGTAAAACTAAATCGATCGCACTGCAGTGATCCTCTACATACAACCAATCGCGGATGTTAAGTCCATCTCCATATACAGGGAGGGGCTTGTCATTCAAAGCATTTGCAATCATTAATGGGATTAACTTTTCCGGGAATTGATAAGGTCCATAATTATTGGAACAACGGGTGATATTAACCGGAAGGCCAAAAGTCTCATGATACGACCTAACTAAAAGATCCGAGCCAGCTTTACTAGCGGAGTAAGGACTATTGGGAGATAATGGAGTCTCCTCCGTAAAAAGTCCCGTTTCTCCAAGTGTTCCGTACACTTCATCAGTGGAAACATGAACGAATTTCTTTACGTCATACTTCCGCGATGCCTCAAGCAACACTTGAGTACCAAGAACGTTTGTTTTCACGAAAACATCAGGTTCTAAGATACTACGATCCACATGCGACTCCGCGGCGAAGTGAACCACGGTACCTACACCCTGCTCGAACAGGCTGTTAACAAGCTCCGAGTCCGTGATATCGCCTTTTATGAAAGTGTAATTGCTATTTTCTTGGATGGATCTGAGATTCTCAAGATTCCCTGCGTATGTTAATGCATCCAAGTTAATGATTTGATAGCTCGGATAACGTTCAATCATATAATGAACGAAGTTGCTGCCGATGAACCCGGCTCCGCCGGTTACGAGTATTTTCATGTAAGATTAGCTCCTAATTTTATTTGTACTAACAATCCGTTCTAGATACTCTAACAATTGGATTTTTAAGTCAGGGCGCTCCAACGCGAAGTCTATCGTAGTCTTAATAAAGCCCAACTTTTCTCCTACATCATACCTTGTCCCAAAAAAGTCATAAGCATAAACGTTCTCGGAACGGTTTAATTCGGATATCGCATCGGTTAATTGAATTTCACCACCACGACCTATTTGAGTAGTTTCTAGGATATCAAAAATCTTGGGAGTAAGAATATATCTCCCCATAATAGCAAGTTTTGACTGAGTAACATCACCAGTAGGCTTTTCAAATAATTTCGATGCCCTATAGACCCGTTCACTCATCTTCGTTGCCTCAACAATGCCATATCGTGAGCGTTCTTCGTCACTAACCTGTTTTACACCAATTATTGAAGAGTTATAATCTCCAAAAAGATCAATCATTTGCTTTAAGCAAGGTGTTTCGGAAACGACTATGTCATCACCGAGTAACACAGAAAAAGGCTCATCTCCAATAAACTTACGAGCACACCATATCGCATGACCAAGCCCTTTAGGTTCCTTCTGTCTAATGTAATGGATGTCAACTAGTTTTGATGGTTTCTGTACTTCATCCAGAAGATCGAATTTACCTTTGTCAAACAAATTTTGTTCTAATTCAAAATAATTATCAAAATGATCCTCGATTGCTCGCTTTCCTCTGCCAGTAACAATAATAATATCTTCGATACCAGAAGCAACCGCCTCTTCAACGATATACTGGATAGTTGGTTTATCCACAATTGGAAGCATTTCTTTTGGCATTGCCTTAGTTGCAGGGAGGAATCTTGTACCCAATCCAGCTGCTGGAATTATTGCTTTTTTTATTTTCATTCCTATTCCCCGATCTATCAAAAATTAATCTCCACATCTTGTAACAGTGGATGCTTTTGATCTTTATCTGAAAGGATAGGGGTAGAAGTTGGCCAATCAATCTTAAGCGAAGGATCGCTCCAAAGAATACCTCTATCATTCTCAGGAGAATAATATTCATCGACCTTATATAGCACCTGCGTATTCGAAACTATCGTACAAAAACCATGAGCGAAACCTTTGGGAACAAGAAGCTGCCGCTTATTAGCTTCGCTAAGAATAACCCCAATCCATTGTCCAAAGGTAGGTGAATTCTTTCGAATATCCACAGCGACATCATAAATAGCACCAGCAGCCACTCGAACAAGCTTTGTCTGTGCTTTGGGATTAAGTTGATAGTGAAGACCTCTTAAAACACCTGATTCCACGGATAAAGAATGATTATCTTGGACAAATGGAAAGTCTATACCGTATTCCGAGAATTTATTAGCATTGTAACTTTCCATAAAAAAGCCCCGACTGTCACCATGGACATCGGGCTCAACTATGTATAATCCTTCAAGCTTTGTTGATATAACTTTCATAATTAAAAACACCTCTTATAATTTTAGTTTTCCAAATTCCTCTCCAAACACAATGTCTTGGGCTAATTCATTTGCTTTGGCTAATGAGGCATGTGTGCCAGCATCTGTCCACCAGCCCTGAAGTACATCGTATGTAAGCTCATTTTTAGTGATGTACGCGTTATTAACATCCGTGATTTCTAATTCTCCACGACCAGATGGCCTAAGTGTTTTAACAATATTGAAAACCGTGTTATCGTACATATATATACCTGTAACTGCATAATTACTTCTAGGCTGACTAGGCTTCTCCTCGATAGAGATAATATTACTACCTTGTAGTTCAGGAACACCGTATCTTTGAGGATCTTTGACTTCTTGGATTAATATTTTTGCTCCGTTTTGCTGAATTCTAAAATTATTCACAAATGGGACAATACTCTCTTCAAACACATTATCCCCAAGAATGACAACCATCTGATCATCTCCAACGAAATATTCCGCAAGATCAAGTGCTTGAGCAATCCCACCCGCTTCGTCTTGAACTTTATAAGTAAAAGTAACTCCCATTTCACGACCACTACCCAATAAGTTTACTACATCACCCATATGTTCTTTTCCTGTAACAACCAAAATATCAGAGATATCGGCTTCCTTTAATTTTGCAACAGAATGGAATATCATTGGATATTTACCGACAGGAAGTAGATGTTTATTGGTTACTTTAGTCAATGGATACAAACGAGAACCAGTTCCTCCAGCTAAAATGATGCCCTTCATTTATTACTCACTCCCTTGGATTATATTTTCAAAATAAAAGTTCAATCAATATTTTTATCAAAACTAAATCGCGTCAAAGTTGCGATAATTATTATAGGTATTTACCCTTTTGTATCTGCTCTAATACTTTACTTAAGTCGGCTACTCATAATTCATATTTCAGCTTTTTTATTACCTATGCTATCTTTTACAAAATTATAAATCTTGATGTCTAATTTACCAAAGAACCAACCAATAACTAAAGTTATTATCAACAACAATGATGCAATGAATGCATTAATAGGCATATTAGTCAGAGAATAAAGAACTGCGAACCCAATAGTTATTATAGATACATGAATAAGGTATATACCATAAGAATAGTCACCCAGTGAAACAGCTACCTTTAATAACTTAGTGGTGGTCCTAAGTTGTATTCTCGAGCCAAATAGTATTATTATGAAAAACAATACACTCATAAATGTTATATGCGTTTGACTAGTTAAATTAAGATAATCAGATAACTTTTCATAAATTGGAATGCAGAGGATGATTAGTCCAATAATTAAACAGTTAATTTTAGTATTTAAATTTATTTTTTTGTGTAAATAGTACGCTAATCCCCCCAGGATAAAATAAAGATTATAAATTGAAAACAATATTTTACTCGGTTCAGGGAGGAAAGAAGTAGGTACTTTAAATATATAGGTTGATGCTACTATTACTAAAAACCATACTATAAGAAACGGCAAATATAGATTCTTCATTTTCCTGAAAGTAAACAGAGTACAAACAA
>NZ_JBFTQB010000253.1:0-7528 GCF_056398785.1 Paenibacillus sp. 01T422
CCATACGCAAATGGAGATATTCATATTGGGCATGCGCTTAACAAAGTATTAAAAGATGTGATTGTTCGCTTCAAAACGCTGCAAGGGTATGACGCTCCTTATGTGCCAGGTTGGGATACACACGGCTTGCCGATCGAGCAGGTGATCACGAACAGCGGGAAAGTCGATCGCAAGAAAATGACGGTCCCTGAATTCCGTGAATACTGCAAAGAATACGCGCTGCAATCTGTAGAGAAACAGAAGAGCCAATTCCAACGTCTAGGTATTCGTGGCGATTGGAAAAATCCTTATATCACATTGCAGCCGGAATATGAAGCGGGACAAATCCGTGTTTTCGGCAAAATGGTACAAAAGGGTTACGTCTATAAAGGTTTGAAACCTGTCTACTGGTCCCCGTCTTCCGAAAGTGCGTTAGCTGAAGCGGAAATCGAGTACAAAGAGAAAACGTCCTCATCCATCTATGTGGCATTCCCGGTTAAAGACGGAAAAGGCAAGCTTCCTCAAGACGCGGCAATCGTTATCTGGACGACGACAGCTTGGACCCTTCCGGCCAACTTGGGAATCTCCTTGAATCCGGAATTTGATTATGCCGTAGTGCAAGTTAATGGGAAAAAGTACGTGCTTGCGCAAGGCTTGCTGGCGGAAGCTCCAGGGTTCGAAGGCATGTTCTATGAAAAAGGCGGCAAGCTGATCATTGAGAAGCTTCAGGAATCAGGCTTATTGCTAAAAGCAGGGGAAATTCAGCATCAATATGCGCATGACTGGCGCACGAAGAAACCAGTTATTTATCGCGCTACAGAGCAATGGTTCGCTTCGATCGATAAATTCAGACAAGAAATGTTGGATGAAATCAAGAAAGTGAAATGGACGCCAGAGTGGGGAGAAGTACGCCTGCACAATATGATCGCCGATCGTGGAGACTGGTGTATTTCGAGACAACGTTCGTGGGGCGTGCCGATCCCGATTTTCTATTGCCGCAGCTGTAATGAACCGCTCGTGAATGAACAAACGATTGAGCATGTTGCACAGCTATTTGAGCAAGAAGGATCGAATGCTTGGTTTATCAAAGAAGAAAAGGACTTGCTTCCAGCAGGAACTTGCTGCTCGAAATGCGGTCATGGCGAATTCCGCAAAGAAACAGACATCATGGATGTTTGGTTTGATTCCGGCTCCAGCCATGTGGCGGTGCTTGAAGCTCGTCCAGAACTTCAGTGGCCAGCAGATCTGTATCTCGAAGGTTCAGACCAATATCGTGGTTGGTTTAACTCCTCGCTGATTACAGGTGTTGCGACGAAAGAGCAATCTCCTTACAAAGGTATTCTAAGTCACGGTTTCACACTGGACGGAGAAGGACGCAAGATGTCTAAGTCCATTGGGAACACAATTGATCCTAATGTGGTTTGCGGCAAGCTAGGCGCTGATATCTTGCGCTTGTGGGTGTCCTCCGTGGATTACCAATCAGACCACCGGATTTCGGACAACATTTTGAATCAAACGACGGAAGTTTATCGCAAAATCCGTAACACGATGCGTTTCTTGCTCGGGAACTTGAGTCATTTTAATCCGGAGACAGATCGTGTAGCTGTTGAAAGCTTGTCTGAGCTTGACCGCTATGCATTGATCCGTTTGAACCGTATGATTGATAAAGTTGTAAAAGCTTACGACTCCTATGAATTCAACGTTGTTTATCAAACGATTCATCATTTCTGTGCAGTTGAAATGAGCTCGTTCTACCTGGATATCATCAAGGATCGCCTATATGCCAATGCACCGCAAGATCCAGCTCGTAAAGCTTCACAAACGGTATTGTATGCTTCATTAGTCGCTGTAACTAAGCTAATTTCGCCAATTTTGGCTCATACGGCAGACGAAGTATGGAAGTACATTCCTGGCGTAGAATTAAGCAGTGTTCAGCTCGCTGAACTGCCGGAAGTGGATTCAAGCTTGTACAATGAGGAATTGGAAAATAAATGGAACAGCTTCCTTGATGTTCGCGATGAAGTGCTCAAAGCACTGGAAGATGCTCGTAAAGAGAAAGTCATCGGTAACTCCTTAGGAGCTGCAGTTCACCTATATCCAAGCGAAGCAACTTATAGCTTGCTTACCCAGTTTGAACAATTGGATCAATTGTTCATCGTGTCTGCTGTAACTGTGCATCAGCCAGGTACGAGTGTACCTGAGGGGGCGCATCAGACGAAGCACTTGGCTATCGCCATTGCCGTTGCAGACGGCGAGAAGTGCGAGCGCTGCTGGATAGTGACTCCAGAGGTTGGGCAAAGTAAAGAACATCCAACTCTATGCGTCAGATGTAATGACGTGGTTACTGCTCATTACCACGAGTAAGAAAGGAGCAAACGAGCTTACGCTGTAATAGCGAAGCTCGTTTGTCCTGTTTATTTTAGAGAGGCTCATCATCCAGGGAACGGTTTTCCGGCTCAAGAAAAGGATCGCCTTCCTGGCTATGCATATAATCCCGGTAAGCTTTACTACGTACAATGGTGACATGCTCACCGTATAAGTCCGTGGCTACGAAGCTTTCGAATGATTCAACAAAGCCGACATTCTCATCAGCTTCAATGTACATTTCATCGTAGCTCTCAACGTTAGGGTCTTCTGCGAACGCAGGGGTGTTGGAAGTACCCCAGCTTTCAACGATTTGCCAAGCATCCTCACCATCAAACTCGGTTTCGTCATCACGTTCGTCAAAGCTTGTCCGGCCAAAAGGCGGATAAAGAATTTGCTCCTCAACGGGTCTTCTGATGGATTGTTCCGGATCAGGCACATGCTCTTTACAGTAGAGAGTGGTTGGAATAGCTTGCAAGCGCTCAAAAGAAATTGGGCTATGGCAAAAGATACATTGACCATAATCTCCTTTTTCCATATGAGCTAAGGCTTCATCGACCTGCCTCAAGTGGAACTCCGCATGCTCGTTGAGTGAGATATCTTTTTCACGTTCGTAAATCTCGGAGGCCACATCAGCTGGATGATTATCGTACATGGATAGCTCACCGGTGCTGTCTTTGAAAGAGTTTGACAGGCCAAAATGATCGTTCGTGGCAAAATGTTGTTCAAGACCAAGCTTTTCCTCCAATAATTGCAGATATAATTGATTTGATTGTTCCTCGGTTAAATGGCTCATAGGTCGTACAGCTCCCTTCTTACAGCTGATCCTTACCGTTATAATGCCGAGCAACCGCGTTTTTTAGTGAGGTAATTCCTTGAAAATAAGGTACCTTTCTTGCTTACGATATATGTGAACGTTTATGAAGCGGGTTTTTGCAAATGCAAAGCTCTTAGGAGGAAAAGATATGAAGTATTATTTCTATGCGCTAATCGTGTTTATTTTGGATCAAGTGTCCAAATGGTTCATCGTAAAAAGGATTCCGCTCGGTGAAGAAAGATCTGTACTAGGTGAGTTTTTCATGATCACATCACATCGAAACCGGGGAGCGGCATTCGGTATTTTACAAAATCAAAGATGGTTTTTCATAATCATTACGACTTTCGTGTTGATCGGTATCGTTTGGTATATGCGCCGGACAAGCCGTGAAGGCAAAACGCTGTTGACATGCGCGCTTAGCTTGCTGCTTGGCGGAGCTATCGGAAACTTCGTAGACCGCGCGCTATTCGGCGAAGTAGTGGATTTCCTACAGGTTACTYTTGATTTCAGCTTTTTTGGTAAGGCCATTTATTACATTTATCCTATTTTCAATATCGCTGATTCCGCCATCGTGATCGGGGTTATCCTCATTTTCTTAGATTCAATTCTTGCGTGGAGAAAAGAGAAAAAAGGAGCCGCTCATGAACATAAATCAGACCTCGTCTGAAATAGCATCTCAAGATGTTATGGAATGGACAGTTGACAAACAGTATGCGGGTGAACGGATCGATAAATTTATCACAGAAGCCTTGGAAGAAGATGTGTCCAGAACCTTGGTTCAGCAATGGGTCAAAGACGGGCATGTTAAGGTAAATAA
Organism: Paenibacillus sp. 01T422; assembly: GCF_056398785.1. Lineage (NCBI taxonomy): Bacteria > Bacillati > Bacillota > Bacilli > Caryophanales > Paenibacillaceae > Paenibacillus > Paenibacillus sp. 01T422. Next base: position 3,978 of record NZ_JBFTQB010000253.1, read on the forward strand.
GAAAACGATCAAATCGAACTATAAGCTTTCGGAACAAGATGTCATTATGCTGCAAATTCCTGAGCCGCAAGGCGTTGAGCTGATTGCTGAAGACATTCCGCTTAATGTTGTATACGAAGATACGGATGTTATCGTAATCAACAAGCAACGCGGGCTTGTAGTACATCCTGCGCCAGGACACTATTCAGGCACGTTAGTTAATGCCTTGATGCATCATTGCAAGGATCTTTCCGGCATCAACGGAGAGCTGCGTCCTGGTATTGTGCACCGCATCGATAAGGACACTTCCGGCTTGATTATGTCAGCTAAGAATGACAAGGCGCATGCCAGTCTAGCCGAGCAATTGAAAGCTCATACAGTTAATCGCAAATATATCGCGTTGGTTCATGGGCACCTTCAGCATGATCAAGGGACGATTGATGCTCCGATTGGACGCGATTCACATGATCGGAAGATGTATACGGTGACGGAGAAAAACAGCAAGCATGCCGTGACACACTTCGTCGTTCTGGAGCGTTTCGGCGATTTCACTTTAGTTGAGCTGAAGCTTGAAACGGGGAGAACCCACCAAATTCGCGTGCACATGAAGTTTATTGGACATCCATTGGTCGGAGATCCGATGTACGGCAAGAGTAAAGGGATGTTGATGGATGGACAAGCCCTCCATGCCGCAATTCTAGGGTTTGAGCATCCACGGACAGGGGAATGGCTGCAGTTCGAAGCGCCGATTCCACCCGACATGGAGCACCTGCTGCAAACAATACGAACATCCTAGGGTTCATCTGATGGGGAGAGGAGCGAATCACATGGAGCATTTAATTAATCCACAAGTAAAAGATATTCAGATTTCGGGCATTCGTAAAATCTCTAATCTGGTCAGCACCATTCCGGGTGCACTGACATTAACGATCGGACAACCGGATTTCCCGACACCGCGGCATATTATTGAAGCGGGACAGAGGGCTCTGGACGAAAATAAAACCGTCTATACGCAAAATCCAGGCTTGCTGGAGCTTAGAGAAGCGGTATCCCACTTCGTGAAAGTGAAATACGGTCAAACTTATCGTGCTGCTGATGAAATTATCGTGACTGCAGGGGCGAGCCAAGCTGTAGATATCACACTGCGAACCATTCTGACGCCTGGCGCGGAGGTCATTTTGCCGGCTCCGATTTATCCAGGGTACGAGCCTTTGATACGACTAGCTGGCGGGGTTCCCGTCTATGTGGACACAAGAGAGAACGGCTTGAAATTAACAGCCGAGCTGCTAGCGCCATATCTAACTGACCAAACGCGCTGCGTGATCTTGTGCTACCCATCGAATCCGACGGGACAAGTGCTTTCCAAGCAAGAACTAAATGACTTGGCTGAGCTGCTGGAAGACCGTGAATTGTTCATTTTATCGGATGAAATATACAGTGAACTGGTTTATGGGGGAACCCATCAATCCATTGCGACGATCGGCAAGCTGCGGGATAAAACGATCGTCATTAATGGATTGTCCAAATCGCACGCAATGACAGGATGGCGTATTGGCTTCACTTTGGCGCCAGCTAACATAACAGAGCATATGGTCAAGGTACACCAATACAATGTCACCTGTGCCAGCTCTGTAAGCCAGTACGCCGCATTGGAAGCATTGACAGCTGGTATCGACGATGCACTCCCAATGCGGGCAGAATATGAAGCACGCCGAGACTACGTCTACGATCGTTTGCTGGCAATGGGCTTCGAGCTTGAGAAGCCAGAAGGGGCGTTCTATTTGTTCCCATCCATCGCCAAATTCGGATTATCCTCGCAGGACTTCACGATGAGATTGCTGCAGGAAGAGCATGTTGCAGTTGTGCCTGGAGATGCTTTCACTTCCTACGGGGAAGGCTTCATCCGTATTTCCTACGCGTATTCGCAGGAAGTATTGGAAGAGTCGCTGAATCGTGTGGAACATTTTATCAGCAAATTGTAATGTGCAAAAAACCTCCAAAGCCAAAAGGCTTGGAGGTTTTTTGGTATCCAACTTACTGAGTTTTGAAGCTGAAGTAAGCGGTAATGGTATTAATAGCGACTTCAATCGCGCGCTCATCCGGGTCAAGCTTGCCATTGTGCAGTCCATGCGGGGTATCTACCCCTAGCCAGAACATGAAACCGGGAATTTGCTCCAAAAAGTAGCCAAAGTCTTCACCAGTCATCGCTTCTGTACATTCCACGAGCTGAACTTGATCGGTTGTTCGCAGCCACGTCATGAACTCCCCAGTCAAAGCAGGATCGTTAAATACTTGCCGGTAGTTTGAGCCGTAATCGATTGTTACTTTGCATTCAAAAGAACTTTCGATACCAGCAGCGATGGCCTCGATCCGTTTTTTGATTTTGTCCATCGAAGCAGCGGAAAGCGTACGAATCGTGCCTTCCAAGCGTCCTTTTTCCGCGATGATGTTCTGTTTCGTGCCAGCTTCCATTTTGCCAATGGTAACGACGGCCGAATCCAGCGGGTTCACATTACGGGAAACAATGGTTTGCAGTTGGCCAACCATTTGCGTAGCCGCGATAATCATGTCATTCGCTTGATGCGGGTAAGCCGCGTGTCCACCTTTGCCCAGCAGGTCGATGAACAACTCAGAAGTATTGGCGAACAGAATCTCAGGCCGTGTGGCTATGGTGCCAACTGGGTACTCAGGTGCGATATGCAGGGCAACTATTTGATCTGGCATCCAATCCTGCAATTCTTCCGAGGCAAGCATTGGCATTGCACCACCAGGACCTTCCTCAGCCGGCTGGAACAAGACAACAAGATCATCTCTCATAGGTTTTTCCACAAAATGCGTGATAACGCCCATCCCGATTGACATATGAAAATCATGCCCGCAGGCGTGCATGTATCCCGGATGCTGCGAAGGAAACGGAAGAGACGTTTCTTCCGTAATTGGCAGCCCGTCCATATCCGCCCGATAGCCAAAACGTTTGGTCGGATTTGTTCCTTTGATATAAACCAAAATGCCTGTCCGCCAAGTCCGGATGCTCATCCGATCCTGAGGCAGCTTAGCAAGTTGGTCTAAGAGCAGCTTTTGCGTCTTGAACTCTTGAAAGCCCGGCTCCGGGATTTGGTGAAGCTCACGACGTAGTGCGATGAAAGGACTAGACATAGGTGTTCCTCCAGATGAGCTTACAGGGTACGCAGATCTTGTAAGATTTCTGTTTTAGATTTTGTTTTATCGTCAACTTTCTTAATAACTCGAGCAGGAGCTCCTGCAACAACTGTGTACTCTTCAACATCTTGTGTAACGATAGCGCCTGCGGCTACTACGGAACCTTTGCCAATGCGAACACCTTCCAAGATAACGGCATTCGCGCCTACAAGTACATCATCTTCGATTACGCAAGGTTGTGCGGAAGGAGGCTCAATTACGCCTGCTACAACTGCACCCGCACCGATGTGACACATTTTACCGACTTGCGCTCTGCCACCTAGAACAGCGTTCATGTCGATCATTGTGCCGTCGCCTACGGATGCACCGATGTTAATAAGCGCGCCCATCATGATAACCGCATTGTCTCCGAT
>NZ_JBFTQB010000254.1:0-7164 GCF_056398785.1 Paenibacillus sp. 01T422
GAAATCGAAATCTTGCTCGCATCTATCTTCGCTTGTCGTAAATCTGAAATGACATCTCTATTTTTACGTTTAGCTTCAATAATTCCGACAAACTTAAGTCCAACAAATAATGCATAATCTGCCGATCCTTTTCCACTCGTCGGCCATTCAGCAATTGCTAAATTTCTCCCTAACTCTGGCCTAGCTCCCTTAGAATAAGTTAGGGCCTCAGAGTTAACTTCCCAACCAGCTGCTTCTAATTGACGATCAATTATTTGGAGCCTGGTTTGCTTTTCATCAATTAAATGATTTAAAGCTTGTTGCCCTTGTTTTCTTCTTGCTTGCAAATCTTCGCTCGTTTGCTTTATTAGTCTTAATTCATCTAATTCTGCAGTAAGTTTGTTAATCTCAGCTAATTGCTCTTTGTCTTTCTCTTCAAGTAATTTAGCCAATACATCTTGATCAACTTTTTGCTGATGAGTTGGTTGTACATATGCTTCAGGTTGAAAAGACCAATCGCCATAAACTTGCATCAACCATACGCCAAGATTAAAAGCTAAGTGGAGATTAGTCTGAGCCTCTTGAATTGACTCGTACCCATCGTGTGCGGCCTTATTTCCTATGCGGCGGAGTTTTCGCAATATATTAAGAATATCATCTGGAATGATATCCTCTCTTTTTAGAAGAAGCTCACGACTCTCTTGTCTATTATCTAAAGGTTCATTTAGATTCTCATTAGCTATAATTATTTTAGATATCGTTTCTCCAAATATACGTAGTTTAAACAATGTTGTGTTGGAATCATGATGTAGGTTACTCTCGGCCACTTCTCCAAGATTTGCAAGTATCGGCCATCTCCAATTTAAGAATTCAAAGTTACTAGCTCCCATTTGGCCCCTCCAAATACAAAATTCACTAGTACTATGAATTCGACATTTGTTTGTAACTTCCTGTTTAAATCATTCTTTTTATAAAATCCACTAATCCCAAAGACCTAAAAAAAATAGCCTATGAAATAGGCTACTTTAACTACTACTATTTTGAAATTTAATGAACGTTATTAATAACCATTTTCGATTAACCACTGTTTGAGACTAAGTGGCGTTATACCATTTGTTTTCAATGTATTTGTAGYAAGATAACCTATAACTTTCCCATTCAACACAACGATCGGTGGTGTGGATGCAAGATCATTAAATGCGCTCTTTGTAGACACCGTACTACCATATGTGCCCAAATCATTCCAAATACTTGTTTGAGAGAATTCACTACCATAAGTGCCAAATTCATTATAAATCGATTCTGAATCATATTCATTAGTGGTTAACTTACCTAAATACACTTTTCCATCATTAGAGTAAAGCTTCGGGTATTCTATGTTTACTGCAACAGGCGGAGGTGTTGGACTTGGTGTTGGTTTAGCAGCTAGGGGTGGACTCGGTGTTGGTGCAGCTGGCAAAGGCGTTGGACTTGGCACTGGCGCACTTGTCTCGTTTGTGGTTTTTGAAATGGACGCTTTAATGTTATTGACGGGAAAATAATTAACTTGAACATTTATCTTATCAACCATTTGTTCTAATGTAATTTCACCATTTGAATACAATCGTGCATCGCTCGTATCAAAAAGTATTACCGATTCTGCTTTTCGTGGGTTATTCATAAAAGTGACTTTTACCGATTCTGCATCTGTAGTGCTCGTAACGCGCAACAGCTTATCTAAGACTTTTGAATTATCTCCTGTTAAAAAATCTATATCGCTTTTCAACATAAGATATGGATTATTGTATGTAAAAAATCGTTTCTCGCCGCTAGTTACTATTTTTTCATCAAAAAGCTGCTTTATAATTGAGTCAGTTGTGCTGATATCAACACTATATGTGCTTGCATCCCATGTAACGTTTGCCCCAAGATTTCTCAGGACCGAGATAGGCACTAAAGTAGTATTATCATAGATAAACGCCGGCACTTCTTCTGAACTAATGGTTATGTCTTTGCCATGCGACTTGATTTTAACAATTGGATTTCCTTTGTATTCTCCATTAATACTTGATGCACTTGCTGCCCCAGCAAAAAGTGTCATCATGACCCCAATCAGAATTACTTTTTTATTAATTCTAATTACAATCTCGCCTGAATTTGCTGTCATCTTCACTCATCCCCTACTCATTTGTCTAATATTTACATTCCATGAATATCGATCATTCTCCTTTTTTCTAATCAATTACTTTATGATGTTTCTATTAACTATTTTAAAAAAATAAATTTATATAGATAATCCGGCACATTCTACCTTATTCTGTTATTTTCGACAAAAATACGAACGTATATTCCTATTTATGACGAAATATGATACCATCTACCTATAGGAGGTAGCATATGGACTTATCATTTTATAAACCTACTGAACTCGAGAAATGGCTTGAAAAAGAGTATCGTAGCATTGGAATTGAGTATGCGTCAGATATGGACCTGGACCTCATTGCATCCATCTTTGATGTCGAAATTCGCATCTATGCCGGGCCCTCTTTCGCTGAATGGAAAGAGGATGAGTACTCCTTCATCTTCCTAAACGGCTATCTTGATAAACAACAAAGACGAGAAGTATTTTTCCATGAGCTTTGCCATCCGCTGCATCATGTCGGCCGGCAAGAGATCATGCCTAAATCGTTTATTGAGCTGCAGGAGATCCAGGCAAAACATTTTCAACATTATGCAGCTATGCCTTCTTACTTACTAGAGGAGTTTAAGAATGTTTCTCCTTCCCTCCTTGTAAAAGTAATGGCTGAAGAATTTTGTCTATCCGAGAGGTTTGTTCAGAATCGCTTAGTTCAAATTCAAATGCGTATGCAAACTGGACTTTATGAAGAAGAATTGATTCGTCGCCGGAACACAAAAATTACAATTGATGATGACCATGTTCGACGTGTAATGGCAGAGCTTGGTCCAAAACAACTTGAAGGAGCATAAAAGTGGCAAGGTTATCGGTTTATTATTCAGAGCATCCAGAGAATTTTCACCCAGTACCGGATAAATTAAATATCTCTTTTGCTCGAGGGAAAATAGAGTGGCATAAGAACCAACTTTTCATTCCATTAGAAGCTCCATTTCGTCCTAAAACAGCCGATGATTACTCGGAAGACATAATGAGCGTCTCTATTCTTTTAGAAGACCTTATGACACATCCTGAGCGTCCAAATCAGTTCGGGATAAACATACATAGTGTTGTTCGTCGTTTAGAGAAGTTGAAATATCAAGAGGGCTTACATTTTGAGTACAGTGACATTGAACAATTCATCATTCAAATGGGGGATATTGAAGAAATCATGCAGATGGACGTAAAGCCTTTTTATGAATGGAGGTAATTTGTTGTGGCAAGCATTCAGAAGAGCGGTAAAAACTCCTGGAGGCTCCAGGTCGATCTTGGTTATGACGTTAACGGAAAACGGCTGTATAAGCGTAAGACTGTCAGCGTAGAAGATGCCGATCGGATGAAGAAGCTGGAGTTAAAGCGTTTTTTAGACAGCGAGCTTTCCAAATTTAAAATTGAGGTCGAAGTCGGGGAATACATTTCTCCTGACAAAATGAAATTCGATCAATTTGCAAAAGAGTGGGAAAGTAAATTTGTCATGAAGCAACTGGAGCAAACATCCCAAGAGAACTATGTTAGCATCATGAACAATCGACTAATCCCTCACTTCGGTCATATGCGTGTGGATCAGATACAAACATTCCATGTTATGAATTTCATTGAGTCATTAGATCAGCCAGGAGCGCGATTAGACGGCAGTGGTAAATCCCTCTCCTCTTCATCCAAAGTATATATCTATCGCGTTTTACGAAGCGTCTTCATGCGGGCAATGGACTGGAAAGTAATTAAATCAACCCCAATGGTTGGTGTCGCAAAACCCAAAGAGGTAAAAGTAGAATGTGAGGCATACGACGAAAAGGAAACGATTTTTATTTTTGAAGCACTTCAAAACGAACGTCCTGACTTTCGAATGATCGCCACACTCGCTCTTACGACCGGTTTACGCCGCGGTGAGCTTCTTGCGTTAGAATGGCACCATGTAAATCTTGAAGCCGGCACAGTCGAAGTAAAGCAGTCTCTCCCCCGTTTCAAAGATGGAGCTCCTCTTATCAAAGTACCCAAGAATAATAGTTCATTCCGTAAAGTGGCCCTGCCCGCATCCGTTATCTCTGAATTCAACGAGTTTTATGATTACAAAAAGGCTTCTAAAGAGGATGTTATCGATAGATGGCAGGGCAAGGACCGCTCATTTGTTTTCTGCTCAACATTTGGTAATGCCTATTCGCAGAACTGGCCAACAAAGCAGTGGCACTATTTCCACGCGAAATTAAAGGGTGCTGTTAAATATATTCGCTTTCATGACCTTAGGCATACCTCAGCAACGCTCTTGATCAACCAAGGCGTTCATGCTAAGGTTATTTCAGAAAGACTAGGACATTCCAATATTGGAACGACGATGAATGTCTACGGACACGTTTTACGCGCTGCTGATCATGCAGCCGCTAATAAGCTTGATTTCCTCTTTGACAGTAGAAAAAACAAGATAAACAAAGGACAAGATCTAGGTACCGACGAGGTACCAAAAGGTACTGTTGAGGTACCAACTAGGTCATAATTAACTTAAGTTCATTCAAATTAACCTCATGCCACTTCAAATAAACCGCACCAAATCAACATTCATTCCACTATAACAGGATAGAAGAAAAGCGATATTTCACTTCTCCCATGAGACGGCCTGTAAAAGGGCCGTCGTATTAATTTATAGTACAGTTTTCAAAAACCCTTATGAAATAAGGGTTTCTTTGTGTATAACAGGGTGAAAAATTCATATAGTACAGAGAGTATTTATGACACTTGGTGACCAATTGGTGACCAAATTTAATTATATAGAATAAATAACCTCATATTAGGACCCTATAAACCACAAATGGAATTTGCATATATTTATTTAACCTTGGCCGATAAAGCTCTGATTTGGTATATTTAACGGCTCGTCTTCCCAACCTCGAATAATTTTAATGGTATCTGTATTCCATCTATCCCAAATAATAAAGTTTTGTTCCGCAAGCTTAACAAGAACAAATTTAATCTCTTTTTCATATTTCCCAGTTTTTGTACTCAGTTCATTGAAAGATGGCATATATCCCCGATGTTTGTGGGAATAGTTCCAAAGAATACGTAAAATCTTTCGTTTGATATCTCGAAGCAAAATGGCTTATTTATTTCTTCATTAAATAAGAAATGAAACAACCGTTTCTCCGACGCCCACTAACCAAATTCCAGAAAATCAGAGATTTGAAACAACGACCAATGTCACTCAGTACATCCAAGACAGATATGGAAAAGTGATGACCAAGAAGAATTTTATCAATAGCTCCCATTTCATAAAATTGTTTGGCAGAAGTTTATGGCTACGCTTATTACAAGATCAAGGACTACTAGGAAGTTTGGATGAAGTCCCCGAACCAGTTGAGGGCATGTAGGTGAATTTTGTAAAAAAGGATATTATGGAGAGGTATATGTATCGCGGCGGTGAGTGGCGAGATATGGGATCAAATATGCCTTCGTGTTATAAATAATAACTAAGATATTTTACAAGTTCTTTCGCTTTGTGGAGATATTCTTGTCGCTGAGTGATACCTTTTGAATGATTGTTGGGATTTTCTTGTCGTTATGAGGGGATTTTCTTGACCGCCATCCAAGATCTGAAAAGGCACATGCATCTCCTAGCAAAAGAATCCCAACTCGTCTCCGAAGGGATTCTTTCCGCTTTGTTATTATCTGGCGCTTGGGAAAATACGCCGTACCATCTCGCCGAACTGCTCGACAAAACCGGAGACTGGTCTTCCTTGACCTATATCCGCTACATACCTATTCACRTGATCGACAAATTCAGGATTAGAAGAAACGTACACATTTTGGATATTTGCATCTGTAGCTCTGACTTGCTGGGCAATTTGATTCTCCAAATCCTTGGTCAGTTCGGTTTTTGGGGTATTCACCACAGCTGCTACGTAAGCATTTCGATTAGTGAGAAGGACATTCGCAGACTTGACACCCGGCACCTGCGTAATTTTATCAGCGGCTTGCTTCGCAATAAGAATGTGGTTATCGCCTGCTGCGTGCGGTTGATTCTGATTCTGCTGAATCGGGGCCGCTGTTCCTTGCGGAATACTTTGCTGCCGGACCTGATTCTTGGCATTGTGCGTGCACCCTGTCGCAATAACCATGCTAGATAAAATAAGCAGGGCAGCTCCTTGGATTTTACGTTGTTTGGTAAGCATCATGTAGCACCTCCATCTTGATGCTCTTATTATGCTGCTAACCAGTTTGAACCATTCATGGCATGTTTCATTGAAGAAGCAGACGAAGATTTACTTTTGTTCCAAAACAGCATAATTTTTAAGATAGACACAATGCTCTACAGAAAAAGACGGTGTTTACTCTCACATTTCGGAGTAAATGCCGTCTTTTTCCTTCTGTAATGTTCTGCTAGGTCATGTCTTTTAGTCGTTCAGTTGCAGAATTCTTTTTAGATTCACAGCGAAAATCGCCATTGCTCCTTGTAGTTCCATACCTAATAAACCCGAGGATGTGGCTACATCGTACCCGTGCCTGTGCTTCAGTTCACTGTTTTTAGCCTCAATTTTGTAGCGTTCCTTGGACTGAACTTTGAAACCTTCACTTTCTTGAAAGATCATTTGCTCTGAACGTTCGTCAGACTTTATGCTAACGGAGCAGCTCTTCGTTTTGGATTCTTCCTTGTAGCAACCTTCTCGAAGACCAATGATACTAAAAGTATACAAGAAAAAAGGTGCAGTCTCCTCACATTTTTGTGAGTTAACTACACCATTGTTCAATTTTACTTTTTCAGTGACCGCCAATTCAAGAGGCGGTCTTCATATTTATTATTGAGCTAACGTCCTCCGTCCCTCCATTCACGCCCCTAGCGAGGCACCACAGAAAATGAAGATTGATCAGCGAGGATCTATGTAGGGACTGTTGTAATCATATTAAAAAAGCAGTCCCTAAATTCAGGTAGCAGTCAAGCACTAGCGTTGCATCAAACCTTACACATTATCAACTTAGCAGATGTTCGTGCAAAAATTCACAAAGTTTCAAACTGACATAAATTAAAAGTAGCTCCACCTAAGCGT
>NZ_JBFTQB010000255.1:0-7150 GCF_056398785.1 Paenibacillus sp. 01T422
CACTTAGAGGGGAACAACAGGGCGTTATTCCCCTAAATTCAGCTCCTTACATATGCTGGCGGGAACTACGATCCCTTATTTGATCGAATTTCATTCGTTATGGCGAAAAAGGGTGAAATAGCATACTGTAGATCCCGTTCATAGTGGAAACCGTCTATTTCAAGCGAAATAGCGTACCACAGTTCCGCAAGACCTCCACTAATGCAAAAAAAAGCCCGCCGCCAATTCATTCATTGGCAAGCAGGCTTCTCAACTTTCTATTCGTCTTTCTTACGCRTTTTATCCAATTCTTCAAGCAATTTACGAACTGCATCTGGATCGGCTGAACCACTCTCTTTAAAAGCTCTCAGCTTATTTAGTAAATCCGCAGCAATAGCTTCATCCTCTGACTGCTCCGCTTCATGCGTGGGATCGAACCAGATGTAGAAACCTTCCGGCCCATTGCGCAAAAAGGCTTTACGCCAAAACTCCGGATACGCATAGCCTTGCTCCCCAAAAATCATGCCAAGCACATCATCGCTGTCAATCGGCAGCAAATAATGGAATGACTCCGGTTCTCCGGTATTCGTAAAATCCCGGTGCATGTAAGCATAATGAAGATAATGCTCACCTGTCTCTGCATCTTTGGATACTTCGTACAGATCCAGTTCCGTTTGAAGCAATTCTTTGACAGGAACAATCCGTGAGGCAATTGTTTCAGCAGAAATCTTTTGATGATGAATGAATGATGTTTCTTGTTCCATTTAAACTCACCTCTTTCCTTACGCGACAATTTGTCTAGCTCTAGTCACCTAACATTAGGCTATGAGTCTGATCTACGAGTTGATTCCATGATCGCATTGCGCAAAGAACGTTTAGGCAGCTTCCATTTATAAAACACGGATAACATTCTCAAAATGACGATAAGTGCAAAAAGCACGGAAATCTGCCAAGCTCCTTGCGACCAGCCCAAACCAACCAACGCACCAGCCAACATGCCCCATACCGCATATATTTCGTCCTTTAGCACAAGTGGCTTACGACCAGCCAGCACATCTCGGACCATCCCGCCGCCGATCCCCGTTAGAACAGCAGCGACAATTACAGCACTTAGCGGATGTCCCATATTCGTTGCATAGAACGCACCTTGAATTGAGAAAGCAGCCAAGCCAATAGCATCAAAGAAAGCTTCCCACGTCTTCCACACCCGAATGTATTTGACCGGCATCAGAAAGACCAAGGTCATCGCAAATAACGCGATTTGAAAATATAGCCCTTGCTCCCACAGCAAGACGACGGGTTTGCCAATCAGCAAATTACGAATCACACCACCGCCGAATGCTGTTACGAGCCCTAGAACATAGACCCCTAGAATATCATAATCCTCTTCCATCGCAACAATCGCTCCGCTCACTGCGAAGGCGATCGTTCCGATGATACTGAACAACTCCCAATTCACTTGCTGCAGCCCCTGTCTACTCGATATCCCAATTCAATTTAACTTCATTGCCGGTTTGTGAGGATTGGTAAATCGCATCTAGAATTAAATTATTCGTATAGCCCGTCATGACAGAGGTAATTGGTTGCTGACCGCTTTCGATGCAGGATAGGAAGTGTCTCATCATACGCACACGGGGTCCTTCATCCAGTTCTGGCACAGTCAAATCCACATCCGCTTCGCGGTCAAACATTTCGGCGAGAAGCTTTCCTTTATTTCCGCGAATCGAAGCGCCTCCTTCGGAACCGAGCAGCTGAACATAAGGCTGACTATCCGTTTCGATTAGTGCGGCCCAGCTTACATCGAGCGATAGGGTTGCACCATTATCGAGCTTTATTAATGCTGTTGCCAAATCTTCTACATCGTATTGCCCATCCCAATTCGGTGTCCCCCAGGAGCCTATCCCTTTTTTACGCGGACCAAATTCTGCATAAGTTGCCCCATAGACCGAAACTGGTTTCGGATTTCCCATCAAATAGAGGGATAAATCTAACATATGTACACCTAGATCAATTAACGGGCCGCCACCGGACTTACCCATCTGAGTAAACCAAGTTCCCCACCCGGGAATCCCTTTACGTCTCATCCAGCCTGCTTTGGCATGATAAATATGGCCTAGTGCGCCTTTATCAACCTGTTGTTTGACAGCCTGTGAAAGGACCTCCCAACGCAGTTGGTGTGGAATCATCAATACCTTGCCTGCCTTGCGCTCTGCTTCTACAATTTGTCTTGCTGATTCGAGATTGAGCGCCATAGGCTTCTCCAGCATGACATGTTTACCTGCTTCTAGGGCTTGGATGGCGATAGGTGCATGCCATTCATTAGATACTGCAATAACTACCGCATCAATGCTTGGATCAGCGAGCAGCTTGTCCGAACTGTCATAAACCCGCTCAATGTTATACTGCTTGGCTCTAGCCTCTGCAAGTGGTAAGTACACATCCGTTACCGCGGCAATTTCTGCCTCCGGCACTTTTTTCAGCACTTCCATATGTACATTTCCGATGTTTCCGGAACCGATAATACCGATACGGATTGGTTTTCCTGCTGTCATTTAAATCCCCCCAAAACATGTTTGATTACAATCTTTCTTATTATAATTGTGCTTATCTTTCCCCGCAACCGCCAATCTATCGCTCCGCCCCATCATTTGTAGACGGGTATCCCGATTAATTTTAAAAGTTATTCGAAGAACTAGCCCTCTCTTGCTATTCTTTACATATAATAAGATACTAAAACTTTTTTAATAGTTTGTCTCAAACATATCTAACATTTGAATTGTATCCTAAATAGGTAGACCAGCTGGTACATTTCCCAGATGGAAGACGTGAAGGAGGGCTTAATATGCAAGCAGTTACCATTAAATTCAAAAACAAATCCATTCCCGTGCTTAATTTCACACATCGCAGTTCACATATGGAATTGTTGTCCAGCAAGCTTAAGGAGTTTGAACTCCACTTTGAATTTCGCCGTAAATTAAAAATGATCTCGCTGATCGAGATCATTGGTGATGTCGCTATTTTCAAGTATAACGACGGCACAAAATTGTATTTAGAAGTTTCTTAAGTCGACTTCGGGAAATATTCCTTCTGCAGCTGACTAAGCTCCTGAAGAGAGCGCCTAGCCCATGCTTCCATTTCCGACAACTTAGAGATTTGAGCCATAAGCGCTCTCTCCAGTGATTCTTGATATTCAGGAATCGCACCTGTATATGAACGTATTGTTGCAATCGGCATTAAAGCGATCTCCTGGAACGACAATGCCCGTCTTTGATGAAAAAAAGCTACGCTTGGGTCCATCGGATTATGCAAGTCCCCTTGTGTTGGATGTTCTTTTACAGCCAAAATGCGGACTGCTGCTTTCATCGTACTCGACATTTCCACCACTTCACCATAATAAACACCCGTCTTATACTCAGCAATAACGTGATCTCCGATTTGAAAGCTGCTCATTTCTTATCATCTCCTATTAGTTACTTGCTGCTCAGTGGCAGCAGTTTGCGATATAGCTCATCCACCGATTGCATGCGATAAATCAATTGTTTGTCATGCCCTGGTTCAAAAATAGCGATACATGGCACGCTGGTAACTTGCCATTCATGACTAATTTGCGGCAGAAAATTAATGTTGCTCTTATAAAGCGGCAAAGAAGGCTGCATAGTCATAATGATCTCTAACATACGTTCTGTCACTTTGCATGTTCCGCAAAATGGCGTATACAAAAATACAGCAAAGGACGCCTCCTGCCTGTTAACGATCTCAAGCAATTCTTGTTGAGACAGCTCCTTCATGCTAACCTCCTCGTTCATCTAACCAAGTCAAACTGTCAGCCGCATAGCCGATAAGATGAGGGAAATCATCCAAATGGCTCTCATCGACTTTTCTGCCGAATGAAAGCGTAATTTGATTATGATACATCATCGGGAAAATGCCGTATTTGTAAGAAAGAAGTTGTGTGATTTGCGGACGATGCTCCCAAATACGGCCTAACTGCTCTTCGATATGCTTGCATTCTATTTCTGGATTCTTAACTTTCGTAAAAAGCTTAATCGTAAGCGTACAGCCCGGTTTAGCTGTAGGGTTTTCTAATATTTCAGCAGCCAAGTCGCTTAAATGAACATGCAAATTGATTTCAGCTTTACTCGGCTTATCAATTTTCCTTGCAAATTCAATTGCATACGTTCGGGACATCGAAGAAAGATCTACAAGATCTTCCCGGCGTGTTATTAAAATTTTGCCATCCAAATCCAAGTCATAGACGGCTCCTTCTAAAACCACCTTAATGTTGTCGTAGATCGTTGGGTCAAACATCGTTCACACCTTCTTTCATCTTTTGTTTGATTCGATTATACTATTAACATATCACGGTAAAGAAGGTGTTTCTATGTCAGACAAGCCACAAGATCAGCTGGACGAACAACAAGGTCCCAAAAAGGTCAGCCTAGCGGATGCGATCAAACAAAAGTTAGCTCAGAAGAAAGCGGATCAAGCCGCAGCACGTGCCAACCCTAAACAAGCCGRCAATGGCAACCAAAGTGCCAAAAGTCAAATGACGAAAAAAGTAAATAATCAACGCCGTCGTACTGGCGGAAGCTAGAGCTATGTAGGCAAAAGCGCCCTGAGAGTCATACATCAGGGCGCTTTTCATTTGGGCTTACGCGTATTGAGCTTCGCGCAATCTTTTTACATCATCATTTTCCAGGTATTCATCATACGTAAGCATTTTGTCGATGAATCCTTTTGGTGTAATTTCCATAACGCGATTGGCAATCGTTTGAATGAACTGATGGTCATGAGAAACGAACATCATCGTACCATCGAAATCAACAAGGCCGTTATTGAGCGCTGTGATGGATTCCAGATCCAAGTGGTTTGTAGGCTCATCAAGAATGAGAACATTAGCACCGCTTAGCATCATTTTGGAGAACATGCAGCGTACTTTTTCTCCCCCGGATAGAACGTTAGCTTTTTTCAATGCTTCTTCACCAGAGAACAACATACGTCCTAAGAAACCACGAAGGAATGATTCGTCTGGGTCTTTGGAATACTGGCGAAGCCAATCCACCAAGTTTAATTCAGAATTGAAATAGTCTTGACTATCTTTTGGGAAATAAGCTTGCGAAGTCGTAACTCCCCATGTGAACGTGCCCGAGTCTGCTTCCATCTCACCCATAAGGATTTTGAAAAGCGTCGTTTTGGCAATACCGTCCGGACCAACAAACGCGACTTTATCCCCTTTGTTAAGCGTGAACGTAATATTATCCAATACTTTAACGCCATCAATCGTTTTCGAGATGCTCTCAACAGCTAGGAGCTGCTTGCCAGCTTCACGCTCACCTTTGAAGTGAATGAACGGATACTTACGGCTAGAAGGACGAATATCTTCAAGAGTAAGCTTCTCAAGTTGTTTTTTACGGGAAGTTGCTTGTTTGGATTTGGATGCATTCGCACTAAATCGCGCGATAAAGGCTTCTAATTCTTTACGTTTTTCTTCTGTTTTCTTGTTTGCATCTCTTGTAAGTCTGAGGGCCAATTGGCTGGATTCATACCACCAGTCATAGTTACCCACGTACATTTGAATTTTACCAAAGTCAATATCCGCGATATGTGTACATACTTGGTTCAGGAAGTGACGATCATGGGATACAACGATAACAGTGCCTTCGAAACGTGCAAGGAAGTTCTCCAGCCAGCGAATCGATTCTAAATTCAAATGGTTGGTAGGCTCATCGAGTAGCAAAATGTTCGGATTGCCGAACAACGCTTGCGCCAAGAGAACACGAACTTTCTCATTGCCGTCGAGGTCTTTCATCTTCGTGTCATGCAGGGAAGTTGGAATGCCTAGACCAATCAATAGCTCTGCTGCGTCGGATTCAGCCTGCCAGCCATCAAGATCCTGGAACTCGCCTTCAAGTTCTGCAGCTCTCATGCCATCTTCTTCAGAGAAATCCTCTTTTGCGTACAGGGCATCCTTCTCTTCCATGATTTTGAACAAACGAGAATGACCCATTACAACGGTTTTCAAAACTTCGATTTCGTCAAACTCGTAATGGTTTTGTTTCAAGACTGCCATTCTCTCGCCCGGAGTGATAGACACTTCGCCTGTGTTAGGCTCAATTTCACCGGAAAGAATTTTTAGAAAAGTGGATTTCCCCGCACCATTCGCACCGATAAGACCATAACAGTTACCTGGAGTAAACTTAATATTAGCGTCTTCGAAAAGCGCTCTTTTGCCGTAACGTAGCGTCACGTTATTAACATTAATCATGTGGAATACATACCTGCCTTTATTGTAGTTTCTTCTATCATAACTTATTTCGCTCTATTTCTTCTACCAACTCGGATAAATAAGTCCATCTTTCCATTGCTGCTTCCAAATCCACTGTTGTTTGCTGCTCTTGCTCATACAAATCGCGAACACGGTCAAAGTCGCTGCCAGCTACTTCGATTTGCTGTTTCAAGCTTGCCGCCTTGTCTTCCAAAGCTGCAATCGTCCCCTCAATTTCATCCCATTCCTTCTGTTCTTTGAACGTTAGTTTCTTAGGACGGTTTGAGTTCRCAGAGCCGTTGGAAGCTGTGGAATTAATGGCTGCTGCTTTGCCAGTGCCAGCGTTGCTGCTTACTTGACGCGCCAATTCTTTACGTGCCTGCTCTGCCTCTTCTTGCTCTTGTTTCTCCTCCAAATAATCGGAGTAGTTGCCAATGTAAGGCTCGATTCCGCCCTGGCCATCAAAAGCAAACAGATGTGTAACCGTACGATCCAAAAAGTATCGATCATGAGAAACAGTAATAACTGCACCTGGGAAACTATCCAGATAATCTTCCAGTATGGTCAACGTTTGGATGTCCAAATCGTTCGTCGGCTCATCGAGTAGCAGCACATTCGGTTCACCCATGAGTGTGCGCAGCAAATATAGTCTGCGGCGCTCTCCGCCTGACAGCTTCCCGATAGGAGACCACTGCAGTGTGGGAGAAAACATGAAGCGCTCAAGCATTTGCGAAGCAGGAATCGTTTCACCATCCGACGTTCGAATCAGTTCAGCCGCTTCCTTGATATAGTCAATGACGCGCATCTTCTCATCCATCTCGACCGTCTCTTGCGTGTAATACGCGAGTTTCACGGTTTGGCCAGTCTCGATCGTCCCGCTGTCGGGCTGAATGCGCCCGGCGAGCA
>NZ_JBFTQB010000256.1:0-7140 GCF_056398785.1 Paenibacillus sp. 01T422
GGGCTATGATCTGGATTATATCGGAGCTAATCAGAACGAACAGTTTAATGGGACATCACAGCAGGCTAGAGACTACATTGTAAATATATTAAGGCCTACATTAGACAATAACGGTCTCTCAAACGTTAAGATCGTAGGTCCCGATATCTTAAGCACCGATTGGGCATTTGCCAACCAAGTCGTGAGTGATTCGGCTTTGAAAAATGCGGTTGCAGCGATCGGATATCACTACGTCAATAGTTCATCCACTAGTAATGCTCAGAATAGTGGACTGCCGATTTGGGAAAGCGAAGGCTGGACTGGCATCGGGGATTGGACGGGTTCACTTAATTTAGCAAAGGAATTGAATCTCAACTATATTAATGCCAAACTTACGAAAACGGATGTTTGGCACGCAATTAGCTCACAATACAATAATGCCACTTGGGCACATTCGGGCATCATGGAGGCCAACACGCCGTGGTCAGGTCATTATATTGTTCAGCCTGCAATTTGGGCAACAGCTCATACAACGCAGTTTGCACAGCCCGGATGGCAATATCTGGACAGCGGCAGCGGAGTTGCTGCAGGAGGAACCTCCTATGTGACATTCAAAAAACCTAACAGTAATGACTATAGTATAGTACTTGTAACAGGTAGTTCACCAGAATCGATGACCTTTAACCTGTCTGGAGGACTTTCTACCGAAGCAGTTCATGTTTGGAAATCGAATAGTAGTGCTCAGTTTGTGAAGCAAAATGATATTCAGGTAAGCGGAGGCTCGTATTCTATTCATTTAGAGGCCAATTCTATCTATTCATTGACAACAACGACGGGCCAACAGAAAGGTATTGCTGCAAATCCAATACCGGATAATAGTTCGCTTGGTAACAGCTATAGTGAAAATTTTGAGAGTTACACTGCAGGACAAACACCAAAATATACGTACGATATTGAAGGAGCATTTGAAGTAAGCAACAGCTATGGTGGCGGAGCTGGAAAGACGTTGCGGCAGGTCATTTTAAAACCGCAAATTTCATGGAATAGCTGGGGAAATTATGCAAATCCAAGTGCATTTACCGAATTCGGAGACTTAAGTTGGCAGAACTATGATTACAGTGCGGATACATTGATAGAAAATTCCGGTGCGGTAAGTATTTACGGAAGGGTGGGCAGTGCTTTAGCCGGTGGAAATGTGTCTGACTACAAAGGCTACAGGCTTAGCATTTACAGTAACGGGCAATGGTATCTAGGTTATGGTGATCCTTATACCTATGAGACTGGTAATGATGTCGTCCTTGCAACAGGAACAATTACCGGGTTTTCAGCGAATACTTGGCACAATTTAAAGTTGTCCTTTATGGGAACTAGTATTAAAGCGTACGTTGATAATAATCTAATCGCTTCTGTCTCTGATAGTAGGCGCGGAAGCGGAATGGCTGGTTTAGGTAGTGGATGGAACCAGGCACAGTATGACAATATTCAAGTTTCGGTTAAAAGAACCGTGAATGATAATGAAACTGGGTCAGGAACCGACCAATTCGAATACAGCTCAGGCTGGGGTTACACGTCATATGAGTCTGGTGCGTACAGCAACGACAATCATTATTCGAACACGGCGAACGCTTATGCGCTGTTGCATTTTAATGGCACCAAAGTTCAGCTTTATGGGGCCAAAAACAATAATCAGGGGATTGCGGCCATTTCTGTTGATGGTGGGCAAGAAACGATGGTCGACACGTATGCTTCAGCAAGATCGGACCAGCAACTGCTTTTTGAAAGTGACAATTTGGCGAATCAGGAGCATGTGCTGAAAATCCGTGTGACTGGGCAGAAAAATGCCAGTGCGAGCAATACCTACTTGTCGTTGGATCGTGCAGATATTAAAAATGTGGATGCCGGCAATGATTTGCTTGCGCTAATAGCGAATGCACAGGATAAGCATGACAGCGCAGTTGAAGGCAGCGACGTCGGGCAACACCCGACTGGTTCGAAGCAAACATTGCAAGCAGCCATTGATGCGGCGAAGCAAATAGCGAGTAGTAGTCAAGTTACACTACTGCAATTGCAGCAAGCAACTACTTCTTTGAACAATGAGTTACAAGCATTCGAAGCTGCGAAGATAAATGATGTAAAGGTTCAATCGATCACGCTTACAAGCCCATCGGCAACGATAAGCGTCAAGAACGGAAATCTTAAATTAGATGCAATGGTGCTCCCGGCAAATGCAATGAACAAGACAGTAACATGGGCTGTGTATGAAACCAATGGCAGTACCGTCTCGGATAAAGCACTTATCGATTCGACTGGTTTGCTAATAGGATTGAAAGACGGGGTCGTGAAAGTAGTTGCAACAGCAACGGATGGTTCGAACATCCATGGTGAGAAAATCATTACAATTTCTGGCCAAAGTCTGAACCCTGATCCAGGCACTGAAGCTGTAAATGTTGCTTCAATCAATATTACAAGCGCAACGGCAACGATCAGCATGAAAGGCGGGAGCCTTTTATTAAGTGCAACAGTACTTCCAGCAAATGCAACGAACAAGACAGTGACATGGGCTGTGTATGAAAATGATGGCAGAAACCTCTCGGATAAAGCAACCATCAACTCAATTGGTTTGCTGACAGGCTTGAAGGACGGGGCTGTGAAAGTAGTTGCAACAGCAACGGATGGTTCGAACATTCATGGTGAGAAAACCATTACAATTTCTGGTCAAAGCCTGAACCCTGATCCAGGCACTGAATCTGTAAGCGTTGCTTCAATCAACATTACGAGTGCAACGTCAACGATCAGCATGAAAGGCGGGAGCCTTTTATTAAGTGCAGCAGTGCTTCCAGCAAATGCAACGAACAAGACAGTGACATGGGCTGTATATGAAGCTGATGGCAGAACCGTCTCGGATAAAGCGATCATCAATTCGACTGGTTTGCTGACAAGCTTGAAGGACGGAGTCGTGAAAGTAGTTGCAACAGCAACGGATGGTYCAGCAATTTCTGGAGATAAAGTGATCACATTATCCGGGCAAAATGTCGTACCAGGTTCTGGTTCTAACTCTGGTTCCAGTAACGGTGGTGGTTCAACTGGTTCAACATCTAGCACTAGCGTCCCAGTAAAACCGCCAATTACCGAAGATTCGAGCCGTTATGTGCCTAATGAAACGGAAAGTCGGATTGATCCTGTGCAGGATGGGGTAACAGTGATCATCAATCGTGAACGTCTGGCGCAGAAGTTAGCAGCTCTTCGTGCAGCAACGGGTACGGACCATGATACGCTCCATATTTACATGCCAGGTGATCATTCATCGAATACGTTAGAGTTGCCGTTGGATGTCTTGCGCAGCAGTCTTAAAGAAAATCAAGGAACAAATTTGATTGTCCATAGTCAATTCAGTACCTATGATCTGCCGCTTTCGATACTAAACTTGACAGGTGCAGATCGTATGGATGCTGGCGCTGTGCTCATTATTCGAATGGATAAAGCGAAAAGCCAGCAAGAACAGCAATTTGAACAAGCTATCTCAAAAGAAGGTTTGAAGCAAGTAAGCGATATGATCGATTACAAAGTTATTCTCAAATCCAAGGACAAAGAAGAAGAGATTCATAACTTTGGAAATACTTTTGTGAAACGCGTGATACAGATAGATGGTGTCATCCAAGACCCTTCTACCGCTACTGCAGTTGTATTCGATCCTCTGACTGGGGAAATGCAATTCGTGCCAGCTGTATTCATGGTGAAAGATGGGAAAACAGAAGCAACGATTACCCGGAATACGAACAGTATGTATGCCATCGTTCAGAACAAGAAAACATTTGACGACATGGCTGGGCACTGGGCGCAGAAGGATGTTGAGTTGCTAGCTTCCAAAATGATTATCAATGGCACATCGGATCACACGTATACGCCGGAGATGCAAGTGACTCGAGCCCAGTTTGTAGCCATGCTTGTAAGAGGACTGGGACTATCGACAGAAGCGTTGCCAGCTGCATTTACAGATGTAACTGCTACTCAGTGGTATGCCTCAGAAGTGGGTACAGCCGCTAAATATGGTTTGGTCCAAGGCGTATCCAAAGGGTTATTCAACCCGGATGAACATATTACGAGGGAGCAGATGGTCGTTATTCTGATGAAAGCTGTTGCACTCGTTCAAGGGACAGCGAAAACGGATGTTAAGGCTACAACGCAATTCGCAGATCAAGACCAATTGTCGGATTATGCCCGTAGCGCAGTATCAGAAGCTGTTGATAAGGGATTGGTGCATGGGAAAACAGAAACAACGTTTGCTCCGCAAGACGTAGCCACTCGTGCAGAGGCTGCGGTAACGATCAAACAAGCCTTGCAGCATTTGAAATTAATTAATTAGAGGTTATTCAATTATGATGGGGCTGTCTCATAAGTAGATAAATCTACTTGAGGGCAGCCCTCTTTTCTTTATATCGCTGCTTTCTTAAGCCGATTATGGCMAAGGGAAAGCCAACCTACCTCAAGGTCAACTTTGGGCCAGCCGCACACATCCATGTATCCTCTTTCTCATCCTAGCTCCAATTGTCGATTTTACTGACGTCGCGGTGATAGGTGCTATATTTCACTATGCCTTCAAGCTGATCTTGTTCTAGATACGTGTAATTTTCTTCTCTGCCATAACCGCATCTGCAATAATGGTTCCGGGTAGCTTTTCTTTTCAAGGGATGACTTCACCTTTTCTAAGGTCTATTAACCATTTGGGACAGCCCCTTTTCCAACGTACACTTGATGGTGGTACAAGATGTAAAAAGTGCAGTAAATTTGCATCTGAACCAGCTGTAAGTACGGAATGATGTAAAAAGTACATCAAATATAGCGACATTGCGCTATTTTCGGTGGTATCGAAGAGATTAACTGCACAAAATGCATGATTATCTCCGAAACCATGGATAATACGAAAATTTGCTGCACTATTTGCATCAAATTAGATAATGTCCGCTACGATTTCCCCTTGCGCGTCATCTCCGCAAGACCAACCTCCTGCTCATCGGTCACCCAGCCCTAAATCTTGATCAAGTGGCTGATCCCTCAAGGTCTATTGACCTTTTTGGACAGCCCCATTTTTTTCGTTCCCAGGATGCGGCGTAATCATCCGACGAAAATTGGTCATTTACAGCGCGATGACTTCTATAGATTGCCTTCGCACGACTCCTTATCGTGCAATATGACTTTTTGCATCATAGCGGAGAAATGAATCATGGTCCAAATAGCGGAGAAACGGAACTTTTAACGCCAATTTGGCTATTCAAATAGTCAAAAACGGTATGCTATGCTCCTCGTGTAAGACAAACCAATTACATGGGAGGCTTTATTCTATGAAATAAAAATTGGGGAAGTTGATTTACTGTTCGCTCATGTAAACGTATACAAGTGTGAAAAACGTGTGTTAAAGAGTAGCTTTTATTAACAATATGAAAGGACGTGACCCCGTTTGAAGAAGATGAAACATGTAACCCTCTTATTAACTATTATGTTAATTTTTAGTATGTTTAATGCTGTAGTTGCGGATGCGGCAGCGCCAGAGGGCATTAGTCATGCTAGAATGATGCCCGTCGACAACATTGCCAATCACGGTTCCACTATGGTTGAACTGCCAGATGGCACACTTTTTTCGGTATGGTTTAACGGAAATGGAGAAAGAGATGGGAACTTGACCAAACTGATCGGTTCTCGTTCGAAAGATGGCGGGAAAACTTGGACAGAACCATTTGTTGTTTATGATACTTGGGATTTCCCGGATAACAACCCGGTTCTTTTCGTAGATAGCCAACAAAGACTATGGTTGTTCTACGGCGTCATATACAATGGCCAATGGGTATCTACTCAAACTAAATTTATGTATGCCGATATGGGCAACTACGAGTATGCCGTACGCAATGGCGGAAATGCGAAGTGGCACTATCCACAGCCCTTGTACACGAATGTAGGTGAAGGCATGTTTGGCGAAGGCAAATACTCCAATGGACAGTGGACCTATGGCATCAAGGGTGCTGAAATTAAGTTTGTAAATCCAAGCTCTGTGACTGCTGCAACTTATCTGGACCCGTCGCAGTATGTACCTGTCACTACAAGGTTTGGCGGCGCTACTCGTTATATTACAGACAGCTTTGTTGTTTCGATGAGAAATAAATATGAACAGTACGTTTCCTATTTAAAGTCCGCTAAGCCTTACGACGATGTTTATGCGGGTAGAACGGATGAAATCATCACCATGCTTACCACGGGAGTCTCTGTCAAAGAGCCGTCCATTATTAAAAATTCCATTGAGCGTTCTTCTGGTGCTGACAATGATGTAAATACATGGGGGCCAATTTATCGTAGGCTTGGATGGCAAACTAAAAATAAGCCGATTGAAGTCACACTTGCAGATGGCGTAACCAAAAGATTAATTTTGCCGTTGTATTCAGATTCATTGGCGAATTCAGTTTGCGCGTACACGGATGATCACGGCATCACCTGGAAATTCAGTGACCCGATTGTAGGATCAGGAACGATCCAAGGCTCGCTGATTCAAAAGAAAGATGGCACGATTCGCGGTTATTTTAGAAGCGGTAAGTTAGATGGCAGAAATGGACGGATGGCTTGGCACACGACATACTCAGAGTCTACCGATTTCGGAGTTACGTGGAGTGTTCCGAGAGTCGATCCTTATTTGAAAAATGACGGCGGCTTTGAACTTTCCAAGCTTCCAAATGGCGACTGGCTGATTGCTACAAATCAAGAAACCTCACGCAGCGTAGTTAAGAAAACGCTAGATGGTAATAGGAATTCTTTCAGTTTGTTGTATTCTTCTGATGAAGGATTGACTTGGAAGCCGACTATGATTAAGAACGGTATGAATAATGGCGAGAGCTACGAATACCCGTCCGTCCTCGTTGATAGAGCTGGGAATGCTTTGATGAACTATACGTATAAAATTCCTGGAGCTGGTGCAACGATTGGCTTCTCCAAGATTGCAAGCAGTGAGATTGGGACGTTGTTTGATTCAGTTATAACAGCAACTTATGGTGCTGGAAGCTCGCCGACTGTTGACAGTGTTACAATGTTGCCGACAATTGAACTGAAAGAAGGACAGAGTACACAACTGACCTACAACCTAACGATAGGCGGACAATCGTCCGATGCAACAATGGATAC
>NZ_JBFTQB010000257.1:0-7107 GCF_056398785.1 Paenibacillus sp. 01T422
CTCGTAGATTGCCGTAGCAGCTGCCACTTCTTGTGGCCGCGGCCCTTTTTCAAGTTGAGCTAATTGGGCTTTAGCCGCTTCCAACTGGGAGCGAGTTACGGCGGTCTGTTTCTTGGTTGTGTCCAGCTTGTAAGCAGAGCTGTTCAATTCATCCGTGCTTAGTTCTCCCTCTTGATACAAGTTCAAGGATTTATTATGCTGGGTCGTTACATACTCCAGTGTGATTTGTGCTGCGTTAAATGATTCCTCGGCAACTGATACATTGGCTTTTCCTTGCTCTATCTGCTCCACCTTGGTGCCTGCCAATACAAGATCCAGTTGCGCTTTGGCTGCTTCTGCCTGAGCTTGAGCTTGTTTTACCTGCTGTGGTCTTGTTCCGGCTTGCAGCTCCTCCAGCTTGGCCCTCTTCATAGATACCACCGCTTCTAATTGCTCAACAGCGTATTTTTGATTAATCGGGTCGATAACAGCTAGAATATCGCCTTTTTTGACCTGTTCTCCTTGCCCCTTATTCATCTCTATGATTTTTCCGGCCACCGTGCTGACTGCAGACATTTTGTTGAATTCAATGCTTCCTTTTATATCTGCCCCAGCGCTGCCGGTTCGAAATGAACAGCTTGACAACAACAGAGCTATAACGATCCCTAACGCAGCTTTTTTCATTCTGTACCCTCCTTAAATGGAACGATATCTCTTAAGAACCATGACATTGGCTATGATAAACAACAAACATAATCCTGTTAGCACCAGCACATCGCCTTGTATGTCATGCCACCCTTTACCACGAATCATGATGTTTCTGAGTGCGTCTGCTATATAAGTTAACGGCATGATCCGACCGAAGGTCTGAAGCCAGGAAGGCATCGTACTGATATCAAACAAGCCGGAAAAAAAGATCTGTGGAACGACAACGATAGGGATAAACTGAATCATTTGCAGCTCATTATTCGTAAATGCCGATATGAAAATGCCTATCGTTAGCGCAACCATGGCCGTTAACACGGTAATCAGCAACACCAGAAAAAATGATCCAACCATCATGAGATGAAGGACATAGACAGAGTACAGAGCGATAAGTGTCGATTGTACGATAGTAAACACACCGAAGCCTAGTACGTACCCCATCACGATTTCCCATCTCCGCAGTGGCGTGGCCAGCAACCGTTCGAGTGTGCCGGAGGTTCGTTCACCTAGAAAAGAAACGCCAGCAATCAGAAATACGAAAAAGAATACGAAAAAACCGATGAGGATAGGGCCAAAGCTATCAATAAAAGACATGTTCGCATATCCATATACGTAGGTTATGTCCATTTTCATCAGTGAGGTGGGTTGTTGAGTGATCTTTTGTAACAACATAAGGACAGCCTTGCTTTTGCTGGGATCGCTTCCCTCCAATAGAACGTGCGGGACTCCATTCTTAAAGTTAATGACCATATCCAACTGTGAATGATGAATAGCTTCTTCTGCTTCAACTTCGGAATAAAAAGCTACCTTTGCATCCTCATTGTCCAAATTAGTTACGAAATTTCGCGGTGCATTCACAATTCCGATTTTGGGGTGGTAATCTGATCCGCCGAAAATGAGAGACATGAAGGTCATAACCAGCATCGGAGCGACAACCATTAACGCGATAGTCCGTTTATCATGCTTGAGCTGAAGCAAAATGCGAATCATAATCGCGCGAATTCTCATTTAGGTTTACCCCCATAATATAAGAATGCTTCCTCAATGGTTTGGGAGTCTGCTGCACGCTTTAATTGCTCTGGAGTACCAAACGCGATCAAACGACCATCGCGAATCATGCCGAGTGTGCCGCACTTCTCTACCTCATCCATGACATGAGTCGTAACAATGATGGTGGTTCCTTGTTCCTTCAGCTTCCGAAGTTCCTCCCAGACTGCCCTTTTTAAGATAGGATCAATCCCGACGGTAGGCTCATCCAGAATGAGTATGGGAGGCTCATGTATTAAGGCAATAGCAAGGGAAAGTCTTCGCTTCATCCCTCCTGAATAATGTTTGACTTGTTTTTTGAGATGAGCGGATAAATCAACGAGTTCCATGACTTCCTGCATACGTTGTTTTTGCTTTGATTTAGAGAGTTTGTACATAGAGGAAAAGAACATGATGTTCTCCGCAGCCGTTAACTCGCCATACAATGCATCCGCTTGAGCCATATAACCGATCTGATTCATCATCGCAAGTTTCGGCATTTTTTCATCAAGTACATAGACTTCCCCACTGGTTGCATGATCGACGCCGTTAATCAGTTTGATGATGGTAGATTTCCCGGAGCCAGATGGCCCAAGTAGTCCAAGGATTTCTCCATAAGCTATTTGCAAGTTTATATCGTACAACACCTGTTTTTTTCCGAAGCTTTTATTCACATTCTTCAGTTGAACACAATAAGATATGGGATTCTCGGTATCCATTGTCCCCTCCTCCTTAGGAATAGGTGTAACTACCGTAATAGGCTTGTTTCGCATTCACGAGGGTAGATAAATGAGTGTTCACTCATTTATCTAAGTTTAACATGGAGTGATGACTTTTGAAAAGTGAGTAATTACTTGTTGGGTTGCAGTAGATTATGTATTCAATAAACTCTCAAGATATGCTGAGATGCTAAAAACTGAACCCTCCTGAACCCTTCTCTTCTCTTCAAAATAAAGCAAAAATAGCCGCAAATTACGCGGCAATTAATAAGATAATGTGCTTAGGTTAGGGGTTGTCGGCGAAAATATTATAGAAGTGTTGAAATGAATCTAGTCTTTGGTTTGAATGTGTCAAAAGGAGAAAGCCATGGTACCTTCATATCTACCATAAGTAAAAGACAATTGCGGGGAAAAATAAGTTGTTCATTAGTAGTAACGACATAGAAGAGCAGCACACGAACGTAATTATGGAGGCAATGCTGATAAAAGCAGAAATCAAGTAAATGTTATTATTAACAATAAAATTTCTCATATGCACCCTCTCTAAAATTTGTAATTTACAGCATAATAAAGCAATGAATAAATACTTAAAGCTCTTGTTCCACGATTAATAGCATGAAATATTCCACTAACAGAACACAAAAGCAAGTAATTCACAGGTGACAGTTACTTGCTTTTGTTATAAGCATATTTACAGACAGCTCAATTTCACAAGTTATCGAGCATACCTTTCATTAGGTTATGCATCCTTACACCGGTCTCGTCAATTTCATCTCTGGACATGCGCATCGCCTTCGCAGAACTGCCGTATCCTATCTCCTTCTTACCTTCTTTCAGTCCTTCGAAAATCCCGTCTGCGAAAGCATCTAACGGTTCTCCTTGCGCGTGTAAGCCGGCTCCCCCTAAATCAGTATTCACTGCTGGAGGAACGACTTCTATCACTTCTACTGATGAATCGCTTAGTTGGT
The DNA here is from genome assembly GCF_056398785.1 of Paenibacillus sp. 01T422. NCBI lineage: Bacteria > Bacillati > Bacillota > Bacilli > Caryophanales > Paenibacillaceae > Paenibacillus > Paenibacillus sp. 01T422. The sequence continues at coordinate 3,398 of NZ_JBFTQB010000257.1, forward strand.
TTCTTAGACTCATAGTAAATGAATGAAGCGCCGCTTTAGTGGCTGAATAAATCGGGGCAAACATGGCTGGCGTAAAAGCCAGCCCCGATGTTACGTTTAGGATCGCTGCCTTTTCTTTCTCAGCAAAGAATGGTGCGAACAACATAGAAAGATGGACAGGTGCTTCAATATTAGAATTGATTTCTTTACTAAAATAAGACCAATTGTTCTTGGCATCTGCTTTTAGAATATTAAAGCGCTGTTGAATCCCTGCATTGTTGACTAATACACTTATTTCCGGGTAATTAGTGGTTACCCATTCAAACAGAGCTGAGCGTTCCGATTCACTCGTTAGATCACAAACTCTCGTAATAACATCTGGTAAGATTTCTTTGGCTTTTTTAAGAGCCTCCTCACGCCGACCACAAATGATGACTTGATTCCCCTCTTTAATAAAGCGTTCCGCAAAAGCCAGGCCGATGCCGGAACCTCCGCCAGTAATTAGAATAGTGTTTCCCGAAAGTTTCATATCCTACAACTCCTTTTATATTAGGTTTCTAGCTTATTTTACCCACAATCATCCAGATCAACTTTACGCATTGCATTAATTCGGAAATGTTTTCTTCCCGAACCCTTCCATCATCATTCGCACGGCATCTTCGATTTCTTCTTCGCTGATGGAAGATTTATTCAATAATACGAAATTAGATGCAAACAACCCACTGATATACGTCATGCATATAGTCATGATCCGTTCCGTAGGAAGATCAATAAGTTCTCCGCGTTGTTTGGCCGAATCGATAAGTGCTGATAACTTTGGCTTGATAACCTCCGATATATACGGAAGCAGATCATTTTTCAACTCTTCGTTATAAAAGATTTCTTTAATGAGGATTTGGAAAATTTCCTTATTCTCCGAAACGAAATCGTTACGATCCTTTAGAAAAGCCTTTATAAAGGCTTCAAAGCTAGTATTGGAATCATTAAATTGACTAAAAACTTTATCTATTTTGGTAGGAAAAAAGTCTTTCAAATTAGTAACGATAAGAGACAACAACAACTTGTCTTTCGTACCGTAATTTTTGAAAATGCTCGCTTCCGACACCTCCGCTGCTTTAGCAATTTCTGCTGTGGAAGTGTTGAAATATCCCTTCTCGGCGAATAACCGAATTGCTTCTTCAACGATCCTTTTTTGTTTGAGGCTAGGTTCTCCCTTGTAACGCATTTGAATTTCTTTGAACAAATTGCGGTTAGACAATGAGATACTCCTTTCTGTACGAATTAAACATCTCAACTAGTGAGTAAGTGGTTACTAACCACTTTATATAAGAAAAACGAGGTGCATCTAATCATGAAAGCAGTAAGATTTCATCAATACGGCGCAGCAGATGTTCTTCAATATGAGGAAGTTTCTATTCCAGAAGTAAGTGCAGATGAAGTACTAATTAAGGTTGCAGCAACAGCGTTCAACCCAGCAGATGCTTTTATTAGAATGGGTGCTTTGAAGGATTTCCTGCCATTGAAACTTCCTTTCACTCCGATGGTGGACGTATCTGGTATCATTGAGAAAGTTGGTGATTCCGTTACGGGGCTAAACGTAGGGGATCAAGTTTTTGCATTCCTCGATATGACTAAAAACGGCGCGGCCGCGGAGTATGTAGTCACTAAAGCCGTTGATGTTGCTTTAGCTCCTAAAAGCATTCCTCTTCAGGATGCTGCAGCAATCCCAGCGGGAGCGTTGACGGCTTGGCAAGGACTATTTGATCTCGGAAAATTACAGTCGGGACAACGTGTACTAATTACAGCGGCTGCTGGCGGGGTAGGATCTTTTGCTGTTCAACTAGCGAAATGGAAAGGTGCTTATGTGATTGGCACAGCTTCTGAAAATAGCTCATCTTCTTTAAAAGAAATCGGGATCGATGAAATCATCGATTATAAGAATGAATCCATAGATGAAAAAATAACTGAGAAAGTTGATCTTGTTTTCAACCTCTCCCCGCTTTCTTCAGACGAAGTTACAAAATTACTGCCTATTATCAAAGAAGGTGGCACACTCGTTTCGGCCTCAAATCCAGCAAACGAAAGTGTAGCTAAAGACTTAGGCGTTCATGCAATTAGAATGGCTGTTCAGCGCAACGCTGAGCAATTGTCTCAAATCGCTTCGCTTGTAGATAGTGGGGATGTTAAACCGTACATTACAGAGAGGTTGCCAATTAGTCATATTGTATCCGTGCATGAGAAGTTAGGACATATGCGTGGGAAAGTCATACTTCTCGTAGAAGAATAACAAGTATAATTTACTTCTTAGCAGCAAAAAGAAGTGAAGCTGAAGATCAGCTCACTTCTTTTTATTTGTCGACGAATAAAATAAAGCCGACCAAATTGATTATCACATGTAAATTTTTCTTATCATGGTTTTAAGATAATCTTGATTGCGTTATCCTCTTTATTATTAAAGATCTTATAGGCGTGCTCAGAGTCATTTAGATGAATCCGATGACTGATAATATCAGTCGGGTCAAACACACCTTCCTTAATCTGACGATACAATTCAGGCATATAATGAATAACAGGAGCTTGTCCCATTTTCACTGTAATATTACGGCTAAACAAGTCGCCAAAGGGGAATGCGTTATAGTTCATGCCATAAACTCCAGTTACTTGTATCGTGCCTCCTTTGCGAACAAGTTTAGTAGCCATTCGGAAAGCCCCAAGTCCGCCACCTTGTAACTTAAGCAAAGTTTCCACCTTTTCGACAAAGGTCTTTTCAGAATCCAGTCCTACGGCGTCAATAACTACATCAGCTCCACCACCTGTCAGGTCTGTTAGATACTGCAGAAGATCGTCTTGTTTTTTGAAATTGAAAACTTCAACATGGTTCGTTTTACGGGCATGCTCCAAACGATAATCAACATGATCAATTGCTATGACTCGTTTTGCGCCTTTCAGCCAAGCAAATTTCTGCGCCAACAGACCAACGGGTCCACAGCCAAGGATTATAACGGTATCGCCAGCTTTCACCCCTGCATTGTCAACACTCCAGTAGGCAGTGGGTACAATATCTGAAAGAAAGAGGATTTTCTCATCTTCCATTTCAGCATCCTCAGGCACTTTAAAAGGAATGAAGTTCCCATAAGGTACACGAAGCAACTCTGCTTGCCCGCCCGCGTACCCTCCAAACGTTTCGGAATAACCGAAATACCCTCCTGTATCACCATGTAGATACTCATTTGAGTTATCACATTGACTTTCCAGTTGGTGTGTACAATACCAGCACTGACCACAGGCAACGTTAAAAGGAAGAATCACTCGGTCTCCCTTCTTCACTTTCGTTACATCTTTACCAATTTCCTCGACAATTCCCATTGGCTCATGGCCGATAATGAAGTCATCTGGCATATTGGGAATTTCCCCGTTATAGAGATGAAGGTCCGAACCACAAATGGTCGTTGTAGTGATACGTACAAGGATATCATCTGACTTCTCTATTTTTGCATCAGGTACTTCTTTGACTTTCACATTCTTCATTCCTTGGTAAGTTAAAGCTTTCATTTTGATCACTCCCTTTAGTATCTGCGTGGTCCTATTCTTTGATCAATTTTCTATTATCTTTTGGTTTCAAAGCTTGTAGTACTTTGTTGTGCTGGGTAATTTACCTTTAAAAACGTAAATCTCCGATATTATTATCATGTTTAAATAAATGCATACAGCCATATTGGGATTGATTTAAT
>NZ_JBFTQB010000258.1:0-7098 GCF_056398785.1 Paenibacillus sp. 01T422
CAGGAAGGGGATCGGTTTATCACCCTCATTCTCGGCGCGGTATGCCAACCTAACTCTGTCAACGCCCACCAAAGATATTCGCCTTGAAAAACGGTAGGGCAACTGCGGACTTATGATCGTACAGTCAACAGCCCCCTCTTCGATCTTGCAAGTTCCYGGAAGCGACCAGARTTCTCCATGATCCGGCAGGAGAATAGGTTCATCCACACCAGAAGGGCAGGCGATGATCGTCGGAAAACATTCGTCCCACCCGCTCATATCCCAATCCGTGAAGGTGGAGCCAAACTCCGGCTGCTCAAGAGGACGCGTACCAGAATCAAGCAGCCACTGCTTGCCAGTTGGCTTATAGATCATTGAAACCAGCTTCCCTCCCAGCTGCGGGACTAGCTCAATCTTGAGCTGTTCATTCTCAATAGCAAGAGAGCTGAGTCCTTTATATGTTCCAGTCTGAACGTCCACCACATTCCTGTCCCCCATAATCATCCTCCCTCCAAAGCCCGTCTCTCCCTAAAATCTCTCAGAGCTTAATGAAAACTTTCCCAGCTTCTACCTTCACGCGATAGGTTTTCAGATCGATACAAACAGGCGCCCGCTTCGCTTGCCCAGTAATCACATCGAATCTCCCATTATGCTTCGGACATTCAATGATATTTCCCATGACAAGCCCTTCTGACAGATGAAACTTCCCATGTGTACAAAAACCATCCGTCGCATAATACTCATTTCTATCTGTACGATAAATAGCGAAGGAGCGATCGCTATGATCGAATCGGATCATATCTTCCTGTTCAATTTCGTCCGCTCCGCATGCCTCAATCCACTCATCAGGCGCCATGTGTCATTCCTCCGGTTATCGCAGGGTTAGTGTCCATGCTTTTCGCTACTGCCGCATCCGTCGTCTTCTCTGGTCCATAATAATAGGGGCGCGCTGTGCTGGGCAGCGGCTTAACAATCGTATACGCTGGATCTTTGCCCTGTTTGATCAGCGCGATCATTACTTCTTTCAGCGCAGCGCCCAGGCTGCTGCATGGCTTCGGACAATCTCCCTGCATTTCCTTATGAAGCGCAGGAAGTGCATGATAGGGCACCATCGGAAACATGTGATGCTCAACGTGATAATTCATATTCCAGTAGAGGAATCTAAACACTGGATTCAGATACACCGTGCGTGTATTCAAACGATGATCCAGTACATCTTCATGCAGCCCCAAATGCTGCGATAATCCAAATAACAACATCAGCAATGTACCGTAGAAGGTCGGCAGGCCAATAAACATTAGCGGCAGGAAACTCATTTGATAAATCGAAAGCCCGATAACAGAGGCTAAAATAAGCAGATAAATGCGTGCTTCCAGGTAGGCTTTGGGACGCTCKGACAGGGGGATATATTCATTTTCCGTACGATCCACTTTCCCTACACAATGTAGAAAAAATCGTTTTATTTCCTTTGGTCCGCCATATAGATGAAAAATCTCCATAAAAAGAATGCGCCAGATCGGTGGCCTTTCCATAAAAATCTCGGGATCACGCCCTACAATGTACGTATCGCTATGGTGACGCGTGTGGCTATGGCGCCAAGGTGTAGCAGAGCGCAGCACCATGAAGGAAGCAATCTGATACACCACTTCATTCATCCAAGGTGTCTTGAAGGCCGTCCCATGCCCGCATTCATGCCAACGCGAATCTCCCGGGGATGCGTACAGTGTGCCATAGATAAAAAATGCTGGAACAGCCCACCAAGTTCCCCACGAGTAATATCCAAGGATGCCAGTCGCTATGAGAAGCACGAATAAAATAATCGTATCTCGTATCGCTGGCCCATCCTTGCGCTTCATTAGCTCCTTCATCCGCTGACGAGGAATGGGCGATGTGTACCATTCCGTGGTCACGAGACCCCTATCTTGTGCTCGCTGGTTCTCCTTGCCTGTAAGACTGTAATCTCTTCTTCGCCTGGCTGAAGACATCACTGAGCGCCTCCTTCTCCTTGATGAATATGTTTTTATTGTACAGACCCGTTCATAGGAAGTATTTATCCCAAAGTAACACAATGGTTACCAATATCACACTATTGCAGATTCCCATATATTTGTATAATGGAATCATGCATTCGGACGGATCATACGGAGGCGAACGATGACGAATAAGCTATATTTTATGGAGCCAAGCGAAACGCTCGAGCAGCTGAAGCAGTATTATTTCCCACCGTATATTACGCTTGYCCATATGTTCCATGCCCCTAATGGCTGGAAACTAAAACAACGCTCCTTGAAGCAATATCAGCTGCAGTATGTAGTTGAGGGAGTCGCAGATTATCATATTAGCGGGCACAATTATGTGACGGAACGCGGTGATCTGATATTTCATCGACCGGACGAGCCCCATTACGTTACCACACGGCTGAACGAGCCTTATGTCTGCATCTCGATTGTTTTCCATTTTGGTGAAACCGGTTTCCCCATCCACCAAGTCATTGATACTTCCAAGGAAATTGGCCCTCATTACATGGGCAATTACCAAAATCACACTATCGAGCATAAGCTGACTGAGCTCGTGCATCATTACCGAATGCCGGAGGTAACAGAMCACTTTTTATGCCAAAACCTCCTGTCCCATTTATTGCTTCAGATGTCCAAACAAAAAAAGGAGCTCACCGTCAGCACCTCAAAAAGAGAAGATGCTAACAAAGCGAAGCTCATTCTTATACGCAACTATATCTCCAACCATTTGCAGAGCGGTTTTACACATCAAGATCTAGAGAAGCTAACCGGCTGGAGCCGTAACTACATTATTACGCAATTCCGCAGCGCATTCGGCATGTCTCCGGTGCAATACCTGGTCTGGGTCCGGCTGGAGAAAGCCAAGGAACTGGCGCTCCAATCCGGCCAATCCTTTGGCGAAATCGCAAATAGGGTCGGTTATACGAATATCCATGCGTTCGGTAAAATTTTCAAGCGTAAAACAGGTATGAGCCTTAGTCAATTTTGCGCTACACTTTTTAAAGACACACCGGATCAGTAGCTAGTTAACGGGCTTATTGGTGTGTAACTGAGTAGTCGTACACCCAGTTCTCAGCATAGGCATCTGGGCTTTCGCCAGGTGCAGTTGAATCATTGGATTGGGTGTAGTTCCCAATTTTGAAGAAACATCCTGTTACATTTTTCGTTTGCGTGTACGGCACAGTTTGACCATTGTATTCATAGGAAATAACGCCGTTCGCTACAATGATTTTAACCGTAAACAAAGTTCCCAGCGTATAGTTGCTATCTAGCAAATAGCCATGTGTGTTGTCCCCATCTGTAATGTAAATTTTTGCTGTTGTGGAAACACCGCCAGGATTATTGCCTTCAACACGGAAGACAGTTACGTCATCATCGGCATCATGGATTTGGCCAACGACTGTTTGTGGTTTAACCGTTGTCAGATGAGTCACTTTTTGCTTAATGTACATCGTATGCGTTTTCCCGTCATTGCTACCCCAAGCCATCTGATTGCTGGAGTCCCCAGTCGTGTAATTATCCTTCATCTCGCGCAGCTCACTTCTTGGGTTGCTGGACCCGGACGTTGACACAGCGCCATGGTTAGCGCGAAATTGAACGGCATACCCATCTGCATCGTGCACAACTTTAAACCAAGGATCGATGGAATACGTATTTAACGCTGGTTGTAACACCTCTAGTGGACTTGTGGAGCCGGATTGCTTCGGAATCGGTAATGTGATTTTCCAATTTTTCAAGTATAGGATATCAGAAGGAAGTGTCGGTGTTGTAGGTGGCGTCGGTGTTGGTGTGGATGTTGGCGTTGCAGTAGGAGTTGGGGTCGAGCTAGTGCCGCTGTCAAGGGTAAAATCATCAAAGCGCACGTCGGAAGAGCTCGTGCCTCTAGCCAAAATCACGGCGCTAGTGTTCGTTGCCCCTGTTGTAAAGTTGACGGTAAATTGCGTCCAAGCAGCGGTATTGCCGCCTGCTGTAACTTCGCTGCCGCCGAACGTATTAGCGCCAATGGCGCCTTGACCGAGAATCCAGGCTTTCAACGTATAGCTGGTGTTCGCTGTAAGACCGGATATTGTTTGCTTATAACCGCCACTCGTATCTGTGGATTTCGCCGAACGAGTACCACTGTGATGATCACTTGTTGAGATCGCAGCGGAACCGACTTTCGTCCAGCCAGTTGCATCGCTTTCAAAGCCAGGGTTGTTGATCGCAATGGATGCTGCTGTTACCGAGGTAACATTGCTCAAAATTAACGCTGTCGATAGCAACAAGGAAAGCATAACGAAGTAATGAATCGGTTTTAGCATCTTTTTTCGCATAATAATCCTCCTAGTCAATTATTAACTTTGGTGTTCGAAGCAGTACGCAATACTGTTAATTCAGATAAACAGGCGTGAGGCGTGCTTTAAGTGAACAGAATGATTATAGGAACAAGCGACCTCCTTTCATGTTTGAATACTAACGTTTATTTCCGTGTAAGCGCTTAACAATGTTCATTATAGTTAATAATTTCCTGTTTCTTTAGCGTTTTTTTTAGGTACACTTGTGTTATTCCTAGGGTGCTCACAAAAATCCTGACGGATCAAACTGACGCTACTGAGGCTACCCTCAGGTATTTCTCAAAGGAACTAGAGTCCGCTATTTGACGGAAATCGAGCTGTTTCCACTGATGTGCGGAACTACAGGGACTTATTTTCCCCACGTGAGTACGTTTCTTGCGTGAATTGGCAAAATAGCGGATCGTAGTTCTCTGAACAGATGGAAAATATGCCTTTTCTTCCAAATAGCGAACCATACTTCCCCTCATAGCCATGCAGGTGAACTGCACCCCAAAAAGGTCAAAAAAGGCCGCTCCCTCAGAAGTTAATCTTCCAGGAGCAGCCTTCTATTTACCTATGCCGATCACAACTCCTTCACTCCTCGCTTACACTGGTGAGGAGTAACGTGCCTGCGGCCGCCATGATCTTAATTACGAACCAAGTTCGCTTGTGCGCTTTGAGTCACCGCATCAAGCTCTTTCAGTTCTTCCTGCGTCAACTTCTCTGCAACGGTTGGCAAAATATCCGTGATATGATGCGGTTTGGACACACCCAGAATCGCGGATGTGACCCCCTGTGTACTAAGAACCCAGCTCAGCGCTAGCTGAGCAAGCGTCCAGCCTTTGCGTGCTGCGATTGGCTTCAACTGCTCCACAATGTGGAAATGCCGCTCTTGCTCCAGCAGCGCATGCAGCCGCTTCTCATTGGCAGCGCCACGGGTTCCAGCAGGCGGTTGCTGGCCGTAGGCGTATTTCCCAGTCAAAAGACCGCGTCCCAGCGGGCTGTACACGATAACGCCTACGCCCTCCGAGATAGCGAACGGCAGCAGCTCCTGCTCTATTCCTCGTGCAATCAGGCTGTACTCCGGCTGGACGCTTTCGAAGCGTTCAAGCCGCTGCAGCGCGGATATGCCATGAGCTTTGGCAATCTGCCACGCCGCATAGTTCGAGGCGCCAATGTAGCGAACTTTCCCTTGACGAACAAGGTCGTCCAGTGCTCGCAGGGTTTCTTCCAGCGGCGTTTGTTCGTCGAACCTATGTACTTGATACAAGTCAATATAGTCGGTCTTCAGCCGTTTAAGACTATTTTCAACAGCTCGATAGATATGGTATCGGCTTTGACCAGCATCGTTCGGACCTAGTCCAACACGTCCGTGAACTTTGGTCGCCAGCACGATTTCATGACGGCGAGCGCCAAGCAAGTTGCCGAGAATCGTTTCGGATTCTCCGGTTTCAAGCGGATTATCCTTGTCCATCCCAGAGCCATACACATCAGCTGTATCAATAAGGGTAATCCCCGAGTCTAGCGCCGTATCCAGCACTTCCGCGGATTCCTTCTCCCCGATCCATCTGCCGAAAGCCATTGTGCCAAGACTTACCTCTGACACACGCAACCCTGATCTGCCAAGTCGTCTTTGTCCAATACTCATACTCACATCTCCCTGTCTATTTGTTATATAAAAAAAAGGGCAATCCATCAAAGGATTGCCTCCGTTTTTTACGGTCGGTCAAACTGCTTAGCTTAAACCAAGTTAATCACTTGGAATAATCCCATATTATCACCACGATGTTTAATCGTCAACCTGCCGATTTATTATTTCAGCACGTAATACCGGATAATATATTCATCCAATTGTTGGCTAATCGCAACGACCTTTTCATGGGTAAAACAGCCGTGACRTTCGGCTTCCTCTATCATCTTCATGCGAAGTGCTTCAATTTTCAGTAGTAAAAGTTCCATCTCAACAGTTCACACCACTTCTGTTCAGTATCGTTAGTTTCTTTATTATAAATCATGATTCCTCAGAAGTTTGTAAAACTTTGTCGACATGCTTTGAAGAAATTGTGAAATATTATTTCAAATGAAAAAGACGTTGAAAGTACTCTTTTTATAGCACAAAAGGGAGTTCGATATCAATCATAGTTCCTACTCCCAGCTTGCTTTGAACCCTCATACTTCCTTGATGCGCTTCGATAATTCGATAGCAAACCATCATTCCGAGCCCTGTTCCTTCTTCTTTTGTCGTAAAAAAGGGATCCCCAAGTCTAGGTATTAGCTCCTCAGCGATTCCAATCCCATTATCTTTGAGCTTAATCGACATTTTCTTATTTCCTAGACCTTGAATAGCAATATCAACGGTTCCGCCACCTGGCATGGCCTCTACGGAATTTTTCAGCAAATTAATGAATACCTGCTTCAACTGACCTTCATCACTTTTAACCATATACACGTGATCTTCATGGCTCTCAAATTGAATCTCGACATTATGCAGCAGCGCCTGGGGCTGAAGCAGTGAGACCACATTATCGATAATGTCACAAATGTTTTTATCTTCAAATCTACTTCTTTGCGGCTTCGAAATGAGCATGAACTCGTTCACAATGTTGTTGATCCGATTTAATTCAACCAACATGATATCTGCGTACTCGACGATCTTATTGGCAGGAGCGCACTTGATGAGCTTCAAGAAACCAATAAGCGAGGTCAGTGGATTACGAATCTCATGTGCGATTCCTGCCGCTAATTGACCGACAACGGAAAGTTTCTCCGATTGAAGCAGCATCTCTTCC
>NZ_JBFTQB010000259.1:0-7097 GCF_056398785.1 Paenibacillus sp. 01T422
GTTCCAGAGAATATCCTGGACGGACAGGAAACATCAATCTGGCATTCCAGATGGCAAGCACCAGCTGCTCCTTTCCCGCATTGGGTCGTTATTGATATGGACAGCACATATAAACTGAGCGGCATCCAAAGAAAGAGCCGTCCAAACCAAGGGAGGATGGAATTCCCTAAGACATTTGAATTGTACGCTTCGGATAACTTGGCTGATTTGAATGATCCAACATTCCTGGCGAATGCGGCTAATAAGGCTTCAGGCACGTTTGGCCAAACTTGGACCGGTACGGTTTATACAGATTTTGTCTCACTGGACAAAACAGTACAGGGCCGGTATGTGAAATTCGTCGTTACTGGAACCTATGACCCCTCTGCAGCCTATACCAATATGAGTGAAATTGATTTTACAGGTGAAAAGGTTTCAAGTATCAATGCGAGTTATTTGACGGATTTGAAAGTGAACGGCACTTCATTGAGCGGTTTCGTACCTAGTGATCTCGACTATACGTATTCGGTACCTTATGGTACAACCGTGGCAACTGTGACCTATGAGAAAGCGAGTCCTACTGCAACCGCAGTTGTTTATGGCGGTGAGAATCTAGTCGTTGGTGCTAATCCAGTCACCGTTACGGTAACGGCGCAAAACGGCGCGATCAGTGTTTATAACATTGTGATAACCCGACAACCGGAGTCTCAGGCATCGATTCCAATAGCAACGATGACGGGGGTATCATCTGTTCTCGCAGGGCAAAGCTTTAGTGTGAATTATGGATTAAGCAATGTTTCAAGCAGTGTATACGGAGCTGTATATGCCCAGGACTTGACGTTCCAGTTTGATCCTAATTTGCTGGAGTTCGATTCTGTAACGTCTCTGAAGAATGGTCTAGTACAGGTGTCTGTTGATAAGAGTATTGCAGGCCAAGTTCGACTTATATTTATAAGTCAAGGAACTGGCAATGGTATTTCTACCGATGGAGAGTTGTTGAAATTAGATTGGAAAGCTAAAGCAATTAGTCAGGCAACAGATGCGAGTATTATTCTCTCGCAAGGTTTGTTGAGTAACGCAATAGCGCAGGTGACTTCTCTGGCTGCTGTTACGAATAACTTACAAATCAACGTACTGGACAAGTCGGCATTGATTTCACTTATCGCACAAGTACAGTCTGTGTTGAATGCGGCGGTGGAAGGCAGTGCGGTTGGACAATATCCAAACGGTTCCAAACTGGTGTTGCAGACGGCGATGAATGCAGCTAACACGGCGGCTGCGAACGCTCAGAACCAGCAGGACATAGATCTTGCAGTAAGCAGCTTAAACCAAGCCTTGTTAACATTTACTCAATCGGTCATTGTTTCGGTTCCTGGGGATGCTTCTGGGGATGGGAAAGTCAACGTGGGTGATCTTGGTATCGTGGCATTCAACTATGGTAAAAATTTAAGCAGTCCGGACTGGAATGCGATCTCAAAGGCGGATATCAATCACGATAATGTCATTGATATTGCTGACCTCGTTGCAATTGCTAATGCAATATTACATTAATTTATGAAGTATTCGGGAGAAAGCAGGTTGCACAAGCAGTCTGCTTTTCTCCCTAAAAAGGAGAGACCTTCATGTTGAACTCAAAGAAATTCATATCCACATTCATGGCATGCACCATCGCCTGTTCGGCCGTTTATTCTGGAGTAGCGAGCTTCGTCCCAACTGCTTTTGCAGCCGATACGGTTGAAAAGCCGATGTCCTCGGTACCAGCAGGCCGATATGAACAATCTGTCAGTCTTACGCTTACGACCGCGACTTCAGGTGCTGATATCTATTACACACTCGACGGCACATTGCCTGATGAAACCAGCCTCAAGTTTAATGGAATGCCGATCAATGTGTCGGAAACAACGAATCTTTCCGTTATTGCTTTGAAAGATGGCGTCTGGAGCAAGCCTGCGACATACGGCTACATAATTAAGACAACCGAGCAGCCGCTGCTGAAATTCGTTGCGATGTCGGACGTTCATCTTAGTCCCGGTTTTAATGATGAAACGGTAGCTCAAATTAAAGCCAGATATGCGAGCAATTTTGATGTCATTTCATCCATTTTTTCGAAGCCGGACGCCATTGTTATCGCAGGTGATCTGATTAATGATAATAATGATGGTAAAGGGCCGGATCACACTTTTGTACGTGACGTTTTTCAAGAACAGATGACTCGCAAAAACTGGTCCGATATGCCTGTTCAGATTGCCATAGGTAACCATGACTCATCCGTTTCCTATGTCAAAAATGGTTATCCTGCCGCATGGTTCACGGAGCAGGCGAACGGCTATTACGAGAAGACGATTGGCGGCTATTCTTTCTTTTTCTTGAACGGGAATAACTACAACAACGACACGACACAAAGAAACTGGCTGAAGGGGCGACTCGCAGCAATAACAGGGAATCCGGCGAATAGAAACAAGCCGATCTTCATAACGCTGCACCATCCGATTACCGGAACAGTCATGGACGGCATGCAAACAGATAATCCGAATCTGTATACGGATTTACAGGATTATCCGCAAGTCATGGTTTTGTCAGGCCATTCACATTTGAACATTAACGATGACCGGGCTATTTATCAAAAAGATTTCACTGAGGTTAATGTCGGATCGATGTCTTACGTTGAAAATGAGTGGGGATATTCTGCTGCAGGGAAAGATGGGTTGTGGGACGATGCATTTGGACACAAGCGGATAAATCAGTCCCAATTCATTGAAGTCTATCAGGATCGTATCGAGATTGAGCGAGTGGAGTACAACGGCGATCCGAATTATTTGTTAGTTGGGGGCGTTTGGCAAGAGATTAATAAAGATGGACGGGCTTCTTTCAACAGCGCGGGCGCATTAGCGGGCAAGAAGTGGGTGGTCAGATTAACTGGCAATACCAACGATGAAATTAAAAGCAATTTCACGTACACACCAAGCAATCGCAACAAAACGGCACCGCAATTCCCGGCTAACCACGAAATGAAGGTGGTAAAGGGAGCAGATAACGTGCCGGTGCTCTCATTCAGGCAAGCCAAAGATGATCAATCCATACATCATTACGAAGTGAAATTATATGATCAGAGGACGGCGAAAGAAGCAAAATCGTATAACGTTTTGTCCGATTTTTACTTTTCTCCGATTCCGAACAGAATGAATATCCCAATGGTAGGACTCGATCAAGCCACGAACTACATTCTTACCCTTCAAGCCGTAGATGCTTACGGCAATAAAAGCACTGCCTTGCAGACAACCTATAGAACGGAAGGAACAAAGCCTGAAATAACGCCAATTGACCCAGCAACGATGTGGAACCAGCTCGTTTCTGATATGAGATTCGACGGTAATCTGAACGAGGATGTTTCCGGAGCAACAGGCATGGCTACGCAGACTGGCACAGTCTCCTTCATTCCAGGTAAAACTGGACAAGCTGTTAGTATTAACGCAGGCAATGATAATTATGTGGATCTTGGCAGCAGAGACGACCTCAAGTTCGGAAGCGGCGACTTTACGGTTTCGTTCTGGCACAAGGGCAATTTGGCAGGCGATCAGACCATTCTCGCCAATAAAAACTGGACCTTGGGTGGAAATATTGGTTGGTACATTGGCCCTTCGGCTGAAGGGAACATGTCACTTAACATGGCAACCTCCTCATCCGATCGCGTCGATTACTCAGCGACAAATGTAGGAACGGATTGGCACCACTTTACGATTTCAGTAGACCGGATAAACAAGACGGCCTCCACGTATGTGGACGGAATCGTGAAAGCAACGAAGGACATCTCCAAATTAGGCACAGCCAACCTGGACACGTCGTATCACGTTATTCTCGGGGCAGATGGGAATAAAGATAATGGCGGGGCAACTGTCGCGTTGGACGATTTGAAAATATGGAAACGCGCTTTGTCCGCAACAGAAGCCAAGGCACTATCCGATTCCTATCACACGGAAGATCCGACTGAATCCTTATACAACTTCATTCAGTTGACGGCAAAAATTCAGGAGGCTGATCAATACGTTGCGTATTTGGAGGGAACTGCTGGATTGTCTATTCCTGAAGAATTGAAGCATGAATTGACAGTTAAGCTTGCTGCCGCAAAAGTTATGACGGCGGGTTCTGATGAAGCGGCAATCGATCAAGTCTTCATGGATTTGAACTGGGCTTTGCAGAATGCTCAGAACAATCTCATGTACACCTTTATCCCGAAGAAGGCTTTCTCGATAGAGTCTTACAGTACCATCGACTTGGATAATAGCTATGCTAGCAATATCCTGGATGGTGAGGAAGCAACCATATGGCATTCACGGTGGGAGCCTCCGGCAGCTCCATTCCCGCATTGGGTTATTGTGGACATGAAAGAGAAGTATCAGCTGAGTGGTATTCAGAGAAAAAGCCGTACGAATTCAGGCAAAATGGAGTTTCCCAAAACGTTTGAACTGTACGCCTCCGATAATCTAGCCGATTTAAAGGATCCTGCTTACTTAAGCAATTCGGCTAACAAGGTTACCGGTACGTTTGGCAAGACTTGGACAGGTTCGGTTTACAAGGACTTTGTTTCTTTCGATAGAACCGTAGAGGGGCAGTATGTGAAATTCGTTGTTACTGGAACGTATGACTCTGCCACAACCTATACCAGCATGAGTGAAATCGATTTTACGGGTAAAAAAGCTTCAAGCAGCGATGCAACTTTGACAGACTTGAAAGTCAATGGCACTTCGTTGAGCGGTTTCGCAACGGATAAATTAAGTTATACGCTGAGCGTACCTAATGAAATAACGGCTGCGACCGTAACTTACACAGCTGCCGATCCTACTGCAACGGTCGTAGTGAATGGCGGCGAGAATTTAAACATTGGTGCTAATACTGTCAACGTTACAGTGACGGCACAAGACGGAACGGTAAGTGTTTATACCATTGTGGTAACCCGACAATCGGGTGCGCAAACAGGCATTCCAATTGCAACGATGACGGGGATACTTCCGGTGCTCGCAGGACAAAGTTTCAGCATAAATTATGGATTAAGCAATGTAATGAGTGTGGACGGACCTGTATTTGCTCAGGACCTGACGTTCCAGTATGATCCGAATTTACTGGAATTTGTTTCTGCAGAATCTTTGAAGAATGGTCTGGAAAAGGTGCATGTCAAAACGGATATTGCAGGCCAAGTCCGAATTCTGCTTGCAAGCCTAGGAGAGGGCAATGGCATTTCTACCGATGGCGAGCTGTTGAAATTAAGTTGGAAGGCCAAAGCGATCAGTCAGACGACTAACGCAAGTTTAACGCTCTCCCAAGTGCAGCTTGGTTATGCAAAAGGGGAGTCGCCTCCGCTGGCTGCTGTTACAGATAGCATACAAATTAACGTATCATTGAATCAATCAGCATTGATCTCACTCATTGCTAACGCACAGAATACGGTAAATGCCGCCGTAGAAGGTTCCGGAGATGGGCAATATCCAATCGGCTCCATTTCTAACTTGCAGAAAGCAATCAATGAGGCCAATACAGTGGTTGCAAATGCTGTGACTCAGCAAGAAATTGATGATGCAGTAAGCGTATTGACGCAAGCTTTGAACAAATTTAAAAGCTTAGTTATTCATATTGATTCTGATTCTGATTCAGATTCAGATGGAGGAACACCATCTTCACCAACAACACCATCTACACCGACGAAACCAGGAATAACACAAACGATTAGTGCTAACGGAGTTCAACTTGTTAATTCAGCTCCAGAAGTAGTAAAAGATGAAAACGGAAAAACAACATCCAAATGGGATGTGGATGCGGCAACGATCCTACAAGCCATCAAAGCTCTGAGCTCTTCAGAAAATAAAAATCAAATTCAGTTGGAAATAAAAGGTGCAACGGATGCTGCACAATTCCAAGTTCCGGCAGAGGTAGTAAAGGATACGCAGTCAAAGGTTCCTGATGCTGTCATCTCCGTAAAATTTGATAACGTGACGTACGATTTGCCCGTCAAAGCGATAGACGTGCAAGGTCTGGCCAACGCACTTGGCACTGATGTGAAAAATGTGAAAATCAATGTCATTATCGAGAAATTGAACGGAACGGTCGCTGTCCAGTTGGATGCAAAGATTCAACAATCCGGCTACAAATCTTTGTCCCAAGCCGTAGATTTTACTGTAACTGCTGAAGCGAACGGCAAGTCGATTACAGTAAATGATTTTGGCAAAACGTATGTGCATAGAACGCTGGCACTTACTAAGGTGATCGATCCGGCAAAAGTAACGGCCGTTATGTACAATCCAACTACCGGAGAAATGGTATTTGTACCGGCAGTCTTTACAACATCAAACGGCAGCATGCAAGCGACGATCAAACGTCTGGGTAACAGCATTTACACCGTTGTAGAATCGTCTAAATCATTTGAAGATTTAAAAGGCCATTGGGCTAAAGCGGATATTGAGCTATTGGCTTCCAAACTTGTGATTAAGGGAATGACAGAGACGAACTTTGTCCCTGAAAACCAGATCACGCGTGCGGAATTTGCGGCACTTTTGGTACGTGGACTTGGATTGACTGAGTCTAGTCATGGAAAGTTTAATGATGTGAAGGAATCCGAATGGTATTCCGGAGCAGTAGGAGCAGCAGTTAAAGCTGGTCTGGTTGAAGGATTTGARGACGGGACTTTCAGCCCTAATGCCAACATTACACGTGAACAAATGGCGGTAATGATTACCCGAGCGATGGCGCTGGCAGGTAACAGTGCCGTAGCGGATGCCAAAGGACTTCAGGCATTCGAAGATGAGAAATCAATAAATGGATGGGCCAAAGACGCGGTTTCCCGAGTGATGAATGCAGGCATTATGAACGGAATAACCAATTCCAGTTTCATGCCGGGAGATAAGGCAACACGCGCGCAAGCAGCGGTTATTATGAAACGACTGCTGCAATTTGAGAAATTCATGAATTAATTGAGCTGATTTAGGCAAAARCAGGGAGAGACTCTCTCTGCTTTTGTTTGTTTCTTTGAGTAAGCCGTGCAAGGCCGTTATGTGAAATTCGTCGTTACTGGAGCCTATAATATTGGATGCAAAAGAAACAGCCCACACCATGGTGTGGGCTGTTTCTTT
>NZ_JBFTQB010000260.1:0-7092 GCF_056398785.1 Paenibacillus sp. 01T422
GCTGATAGCCTGATCCCGAATCAGCCAGTTGTCGAGTTAAAGACCAAAAAAGTAGCCATCGTCATTGACGACTTTGGCAACAATATGGACGGCACAACAGAAATGTTGAATTTGCCTATCCCTTTTACAGTGGCTGTGATGCCTTTTCTGCCCTCAACCAAGCAGGACGCTCAGCTGGCCCATGACAAAGGCCACGAGGTTATCTTACACCTCCCAATGGAGCCTGTGCGTGGTAAGAAGAGTTGGCTTGGCCCGGGAGCCATTACGACGGACTTATCCAACGATGAAATTCATAAGCGGATCGTAGCGGCGATCGAAGATGTCCCTTATGCGATAGGCATCAATAACCATATGGGTTCAAAAGCGACAGCGGATGAGAGAGTCATGACCATTCTCGTTGATATCTGCAAGGAGAAAAATCTCATTCTACTGGACAGCCGCACGACGCCGCATAGCTTAATCGGGAAATTGGCAGGCCCCAAAGGCGTCCCTTATTCCGAGAACCAATTATTTTTTGATGACCTCTATACCTACAGCCACATCAGCAAGCAGATGGTGAAATTTAAGAAGTTTGTGAAAGACAGAGACTTGGTCATTGCAATTGGACATGTAGGCCCGCCCGGCAAGAAGACAGCCCAAGTCATCAAGGAAGCTATCCCAACGATTCAAAGGGAAGCAACCTTTGTCCCACTATCCCAAACGGTGAATCTTAACGTGAAGTAGAGGGATTATGGACCATCCCAAAGTATTGATCCACCGCCCGGGCTACGGCATCTGCGAGTTTGGCTTGATGGTGAGCGTTATTCAGCAGCTTGCGGTCGGATTTATTGGAAATAAAGCCGAACTCCACGATAACGGATGGGCATTTGGTATTCCTGAGCACATAATATTTTTTTCCGAGAATAGGCAGTTCCTCTGAGCCGTACACACGATTAAGTGAGGTTTGCAGCAGATTGGCAAGCAGAATGCTTTCGGATCGATTTTGGTGAAAAACAAGAGGTCCCCGTCGATCTGGTTTGCCCGACCAGTTAATATGCATGCTTAGCATCATTTTAGGCTTAATCGTGTTGGCTATTCCGGATCGCTGTGCCAAATCTTTGCGATGTCTTCCTCCAAAGGACCATTTATTATCTTGGCTTAAGGCATAATCATCGGTTCGGTTGATAATGACACGGTAGCCTTTTTTCTGAAGTAGTTTGTACGTTTTCTTAGAAATTTCTAAGTTCATATCTTTTTCTTGGAATTTGCCGTATTTAGCTCCAGGGTCGAGGCCGCCATGGCCAACGTCAATGATGATATCGGCATAAGGGAGCAAAGGATTTCCTGCATAAGCATAGGCATCAGAGCCGGCTGCTGCAAGGAGGCAAAGAAAAAGTAGGACGATTGTCAATAAGCGCTTCAAAATGCCACATCCTTTTGCATGAAAGGTCATCTCTTATCCTTCTTCATAAAGGGAGCTTACATACGCCATTCAAAAGTTTGCATGGATTGGATTAACCTTCTTTTACACGGGAATAATGGAAGTTATCGCTAAGGTTTACGAATGTTTTGCCAAAGCAAAAATGAACTTACGGATGCCGTTTTGCAGAAGGCAAAACTCTGAGGAGGTATGACAAATGAGTCTAAGTATTATTTTAATGGTAATTCAAGTGTTTTTTGCGGTTGTCATCGGGCTGTATTTCTGGAATTTACTGCGCAACCAACAGACGAATCGTTCTGCTGTCGATAGAGAATCCAGAAAAGAATTGGAGAAGCTGAGAAAGCTTAGATCCATTTCACTGACAAAGCCGTTATCTGAGAAAACAAGACCTTCCTCCATGCAGGATATTGTGGGCCAGGTAGAAGGTTTGAAAGCTTTGAAAGCTGCTCTGTGTGGCGCTAATCCACAACATGTTCTGATCTATGGCCCTCCGGGTGTGGGTAAAACGGCTGCTGCTCGCGTAGTCCTGGAAGAAGCTAAGAAAAATCAAGAATCTCCTTTCCGCCCAGACTCCAAGTTCACAGAGATTGATGCAACAACAGCTCGTTTCGATGAGAGAGGGATTGCCGATCCGCTGATCGGTTCTGTTCATGATCCTATTTATCAAGGTGCAGGGGCGATGGGAGTCGCGGGGATTCCGCAACCGAAGCCAGGCGCTGTGACCAAGGCGCATGGGGGCATTCTGTTCATCGATGAAATCGGTGAATTGCACCCAACCCAAATGAACAAATTATTAAAGGTGCTGGAAGATCGCAAAGTATTTCTAGAGAGCGCGTACTACAGTTCCGAAGATACGAATATTCCAGGCTATATCCATGATATATTTCAAAATGGCCTTCCTGCGGATTTCCGTTTAGTGGGGGCTACGACTCGTACGCCAAGCGAGATTCCACCAGCTATTCGTTCGCGCTGCTTGGAAATATTTTTCCGCCCTCTTTTACCGGAAGAAGTAGGAGAGATTGCACGTAAAGCTTTGGACAAGATCGGCTTTAAGAAATGCGAAGCTGCCGTTGGGGTTGTCATGAGATATGCAACGAACGGTAGGGAGGCTGTGAATGTCATTCAACTTGCTGCTGGTATCGCTTTATCGGATAAAAGAGATGAAATTACGGCCTCCGACATAGAATGGGTTGTAAATTCATCACAAATTCCTCCCAGACCTGAACGCAAAATCCCTGCCCAACCGCAAATTGGATTTGTTAATGGGTTAGCTGTTTATGGCCCTAATTTGGGTACCCTACTTGAAATTGAAGTGTCTGCAATTCCGATTGCCGTCGCAGGTACGGGGAAATTCAACATCACAGGTGTTGTGGATGAAGAAGAAATGGGAGGAGGATCACGGACGATTCGCCGAAAAAGTATGGCTCGCGGCTCTGTGGAAAATGTGCTAACCGTTCTTCGCAAGCTCGGATTTAACACATCCGATTATGATCTGCATATTAATTTCCCTGGTGGTGTGCCGATTGACGGGCCTTCTGCCGGTATTTCAATGGCAACAGCTATCGCATCTGCGATACATAGGATTCYAGTCGATAACAAATTGGCCATGACGGGTGAAATGAGCATACATGGGAAAGTCAAACCGGTAGGCGGCGTAGTCGCGAAAGTTGAGGCAGCGTTCCAAGCCGGAGCGACCAAAGTCATTATCCCAAAAGAAAATTGGCAGGAAATGTTCGCCGATTTACCTGGGGTTGAGGTCGTTGCCGCGGAGTCCATCGAGGAAGTATTGAGTGTTGCACTCGGGATTGAGCTTCATGACAATGTCATTCCGATGCCTTTTGCCGCAGAAAGAACAATTGCTTCATCGACTTTGCCGATTCTGCATGCGAATTCTCAGCACACGATCGATTCCTAATGCCAAGTTGCAATTACCTTACATGCCGCGTTAGATGCCAATTGGTGTTTTCTGTGCAGTTTTGATAAAATGTAAAGGGCAACGGATGAATACAATAATGAGAGACTTTGAGCAACGCTCAAAGCTCCCTATATATGGAGGTGCAGAGGATGGGACCCGGAAAAATCAAGGTGCGCAGATTGCCGCTATTGCCTCTAAGGGGACTGCTGGTTTATCCGAGCATGGTTCTACATCTGGATGTAGGGCGGGAAAAGTCGGTTAAAGCATTAGAGCGGGCAATGGTGGATGACAGCATGATACTCCTCTGCTCTCAATCTGAGATCAACATCGAAGAGCCTTCCAAAGAAGATATTTATCGCATCGGGACTATTGCTAAGGTGCGGCAAATGCTGAAACTGCCGAATGGAACCATTCGTGTCTTAGTAGAAGGCGTGTTGCGTGCTGAGATTGTAGAGTACCTCATGAATGATGAATACTATGAAGTTACGGCAAAAGAGCTGCCTGAGCAAGAAATAACGGATCCAGAGATTGATGCGCTGACGCGTACCGTCCTGAATCAATTCGAGCATTATATCAATTTATCCAAAAAGGTGACACCAGAGACGCTCGCGGCTGTATCAGATATCGATGAGCCAGGTCGTTTAGCTGATGTCATCTGCAGCCATTTGTCGCTCAAAATTAAGGATAAACAAGACATTCTGGAGACTGTGGATGTGCGTGAGCGGCTCGAGAAAATGCTGAATATTCTCAATAATGAGCGAGAAGTGCTTGAACTGGAGCGCAAAATTAGCCAACGCGTCAAAAAGCAAATGGAAAAGACGCAGAAGGAATATTACCTTCGCGAGCAGATGAAAGCGATCCAGAAAGAGCTTGGCGATAAGGAAGGCCGTGCAGGCGAAGTCGATGAGCTGCGTAGTCAGTTAGCGGAAGCTGAGCTGCCTGACAAGGTGCGCGAGAAGGTCGAGAAAGAAATCGATCGTCTGGAGAAAATGCCGTCAACCTCTGCTGAAGGTGGCGTCATTCGCAACTATATCGATTGGCTGCTCGGACTGCCTTGGTCCAAATCTACCGAGGATGATCTTGATTTGAACATTGCCGAAGACATCCTCAATGAAGATCATTTCGGACTTGAGAAGCCGAAGGAACGCGTGCTTGAGTACTTAGCCGTACAGAAGCTGGTTAAGAAGCTGAAAGGTCCTATTCTTTGTCTGGTGGGTCCGCCGGGGGTCGGTAAAACGTCCATCGCCCGTTCGATCGCAAGATCCATGGGCAGACAGTTTATCCGCATCTCGCTCGGTGGTGTAAGGGATGAAGCTGAGATCCGCGGCCATCGCCGCACGTATGTTGGCGCTATGCCCGGCAGGATCATCCAAGGGATGAAAAATGCAGGAGCTAATAATCCTGTTTTCTTATTAGACGAAATCGATAAAATGGCCATGGATTTCCGCGGCGATCCCGCATCGGCGCTGCTGGAAGTTCTGGATCCCGAGCAAAATAGCACTTTTAGTGATCATTTCATTGAAGTTCCGTTTGACTTGTCCAATGTCATGTTCGTCACAACAGCAAATGCTGTTCACAATATTCCGCGTCCTTTGTTAGATCGGATGGAGGTTCTTTACATCCCGGGTTATACGGAAATTGAGAAAATGCAGATTGCTAAGAAATATTTGCTGCCGAAGCAAAAGCGAGATCATGGTTTAGAGGAAGATCAACTCCAAGTTGATGACTCAGCTTTGATGAAAATCGTGCGTGATTACACGCGCGAAGCCGGCGTTCGGAATTTAGAGCAACAAGTTGCTGGCATGAACAGAAAAGCAGCCAAGAAAATCGTGTCCGACCCATCAACGCCGGTGCATGTAACGGAAGAGAACCTGAAGGACTACTTGGGTCCTATTAAGTTCCGGTACAACGTAGCGGAAGAGAAGGACCAGATCGGGGCGGTTACAGGGCTTGCTTGGACGGAAGTCGGTGGAGATACGCTGGTCATTGAAGTGACAGTGATGCAGGGCACAGGCAAGCTGACATTGACAGGTAAGCTCGGAGACGTCATGAAGGAATCCGCACAAGCGGCGTTCAGCTATACTCGAACACGCGCGGATGTGCTTGGGATTGCTCCTGACTTCCACGAGAAGAACGACATCCATATCCACATTCCAGAGGGTGCGATACCAAAAGACGGTCCTTCCGCTGGGATAACGATGGCAACGGCCTTGATTTCGGCTTTGACGAATATCCCGGTTTCGCGATCGGTTGCGATGACTGGAGAGATCACGCTGCGCGGCCGCGTACTGCCAATCGGAGGACTGAAAGAAAAGGCGCTCGCTGCACATCGTGCTGGCATTCGTACCATCCTGCTGCCTCAGGACAATGAGAAAGATATCGTCGAAATTCCAGAAAGTGTCCGCGAAGAGATGACCTTCATACCGGTCAGCCATATGGATCAGGTGCTCGAACATGCACTTGTGAAGAATAGGCCGCCAGCTCACGTTGGATAACCATAGAAAGTAGTTGAACATTCTTGAAAGTCAATCAAGCTGAGTTTGTAATCAGTGCGGTTGGACCTAGCCAATATCCAGAGGATGCCTTGCCGGAGATTGCTCTGGCAGGGCGTTCTAATGTCGGGAAATCCTCGCTCATTAACTGCTTGATCTCCCGCAAGAACTTGGCCAGGACCAGCTCACAACCGGGTAAAACCCAAACACTGAACTATTATAAGATTAATCAGGACTTATATTTTGTAGATCTTCCCGGGTATGGCTATGCGAAAGTATCCAAAACAAAACGGGAGCAATGGGGAAAGTTCATTGAGAGTTACTTGATGAACCGTGAAACATTGCGCCTCGTCATGCAACTGGTGGATTTAAGACATCCCCCATCCAAAGATGACCAAGCGATGTATGAATGGCTTAGACATAATGATGTGCCTGTACTCGTGGTTGCAACGAAGGCAGATAAGATTCCAAAAAGCCAATGGGCCAAACATCTGAAAATCGTGCGAGAAACACTAGGGATGGATAAAGGTGTTCAGCCACTGATGTTCTCCTCCGAGCTTACGCTTGGGAAGGACGAGCTGTGGGGGATTCTAGAGCAAGCTATTGCCTATGGAGAGCCGGAAGTAGATTTAGCTGAAGCCCTAAGTGAAACAAACGATAGAGAGCCGTCCTGATTCAAAGGGCGGTTTTTTGTGTATTTAAGAGCAAGATGCCAAAAGAGAGAGGAAATCAAGAAGAAGTACACGGGAAAGTGAGGTTTCCTAGGGAAAATTTACTGGCATTCCGTAATTCCTTGGTTTTTTCAGAATATTTGGCGGATTATCATGAAATGCACGCAGGAATATTAATGCCGCTTGTAGTATAATAATAAACAAGGTAATTGTTCATTGCTTGAAAACAAAGAATCGAGGGATTTTTATGGCACAAAGGTTAGCGACTGAATATGTCAAGACCTGCCTCCAGTTAACAGAAGCCGAGATGTTCAGGTTTTTTCAGATGTTCGTGGACCATCAAGTGACTTTGCAAGTGAAGGTTTTGGAAAATGGCAATCAAGAGGTTGTTTTTCAAGATGGTGCAGGTCAAGAAATCGTCCTTTCATTTGAGAAGAAATCGGGCCTATATGAATGTACAGGATCCTGCAGATTAAGTAATACTTTACTGGCTAATTTAATGCGAAAAGCTGTATCAGAGTTCAAAGGAAGCGCGACGGTAAACCGGATTTATTCAAGCTATACCATGGTTTACTACTATGAGCGCGGCACGGT